>CAZAZB010000035.1:0-16907 GCA_964489485.1 uncultured Pseudomonadales bacterium
GATAGATTTATTCACCCGGATAAGCCAGACAATATGCTGGCAGCCTGCGGGCTCGATGAGGAAGGTATATTGGATTCAATCCGTGCCAGGATCGCGGTGCCTGAGTCGGATATCAAGGAAAATAAGGCATAGTTTTTCTTTTCAAATAGTCCCGCTATTCAACTAGTCTTGCTTTCCAAACAAGTGCCCAAGCTTCCCGGCTTTGGTTGCAAGGTATCTGGCATTGTGATCATTTTGGCCGGTTTCAAGCGGCACCCGCTCGACAATCTCCAGCCCAAGTTTCTGTAATGCATTCACCTTAACTGGATTGTTGGTCATCAGCTTTAGCTTCTTGACTCGAAGATGGGCAAACATGTTTTTACAGACAGTATAGTCTCGAAGGTCAGCATCAAATCCCAGGCGTTCATTAGCCTCTACTGTGTCTGCACCCTGGTCTTGAAGGGTATATGCACGGATCTTGTTGATTAAGCCGATGCCGCGACCTTCCTGTCGTAAATACAAAATAACACCACAACCTTCATCGGCAATCCTCTGCATGGCAGTTTGTAGTTGCGAGCCACAATCACAACGCATACTAAACAGGCAATCGCCCGTTAAACATTCTGAGTGAACCCTGCAGAGCACTCCTTCTGCCTGATCAAGATCAATAACAGACGTGTCTCCAAGCGCAAGGGCTACATGTTCCTGCCCTGTATCGGGATCTTCGAAGCCATGCAGCATAAATTCACCAAAGGGCGTCGGCAATTTGCATGAGGCGATAAATTGAACTGGCATTACCACTCCAGAATTGAGGCATTAACACATAATAGGGCCACGAATCTTATCAGGAGTCGGGCCGAACTTGAATTGCCTCACCTTGGGCGGGCATATTTCCGGGACTTATCGGCGCCTGGCATTCGTCAAGCGTGTGTCCATACCCGGTCCTAAAATTGGCTGGTTAATGTCATTAATCCGGCATTTTTTTCGATCTTCACATTCCGAAGGAACGACATGCCAAGCAGTATCTCTGTGGGAAACTCACCTTCCAGTACAGCGGCCTGAACATTGGTTACTTTGATACCGCCAACGATGACCGTTGCAAGAAGCACCTCCGTTGAATCAATGGTGCCACCTGCGGTGTTTGCTCTCATCTTTTTACCACTGGCAACATCAAGACCCAGACCTCTTGCCATGACCGAGTTAAGGGCTATCATGTTGGCACCTGTATCGACAAGAAAGCGCACAGGCCTGCCATTGATACTACCCGCGGTGAGATACTGACCTCGATTATTCATCTGCACTGATACGGTTCTCAGCGCCGCTTCTTCAAAGCTGGAACTAATCCTTTCACTCAAACCGAGAATCTGTCGACGACCCTGATACTCGATAGTGGCGCCGCGACTATCTGCCTGTTCCAGATAGATCCCCTCAGCGGAGGTCTCTCCCTTTTTGAGCAATTTTTGTTCACCGTCCACTTTCAACATCACCGCGTTTGCAAAAAGTCCGACCACCTCGATATCAATTTCTTCCGCAGCCGCACTTAAGGTCAGAACCGTTGTGATTGAAAGCAATGCTGTGGCCAAGACTCCACCGCGGAACAATCGCCGAATGTTTCCGAGAACTAGTTGGTACGCCTTAAGCCTATTCACATCATTAAACCCGTCACATACGCGGCCACTTGCAGAATAAAAAGACTATAGAGACCCGCGGCAACATCATCCATCATAATCCCCAGCCCACCGGACAGTTCCCTGTCGAAATAGCTCACTGGCCAGGGTTTCAGGATATCGAAAAAACGGAAAAGCGCAAAACCGACGATCAGCCAATACCAACCGTCCGGTAACATAAACAGCGTAATCCATAGACCAACGAATTCATCCCAGACAATGGCTGCAGGGTCTTTAATCGCCATGTCCTTCGCCACCCAGTCGCACAAGGCAATACCTGCCAGCAGTGCAACGATAACAATCGCCAGGTAGTACTCTGGTGACAGAGGCGCCATCAATAGATAGACAGGGATGGCCGCTAGTGTGCCAAATGTACCGGGCGCCTTTTTTGCCAGTCCGCTACCGAAACCAAAAGCCAAAAAGTAGAGTGGGTGTGAAAAAACTTTTGCTGCTTTTATCGACATAGCTGGTTTCTGTCCTTAAAGTCACGTTTCTTGTTAACAAAAGCAGTCTAGTCAATATGTTAGCTATATGAAACAGTCACTTACAAAGGAAATAGCCGCAGTGATTTGTATTTCCAGACACGAACTGGTTAGGCAAGCTTCTGTGTTAGTGACATACCATCAAAAGTGTTGGTAGCCGGATGATTCCAGCTGAAACCCCTCACCCACTAGCTGTATACCGAGCCCATGGGTTGTCTGTCCAATTCGCGTCATCTTTATGTCAACGCGGCTCGCAAGGCGCTCAATTTTTTCACGCCTTTCTGCAGACGCTGTAAAACAAAGTTCGTAATCATCCCCTGCGGTAAGAGCAAAGGACAGGGCACTGGTTGCCTGATCTGTTGCACCCAACTTATCACTCATAGCAGCGGCGCGCACATAGGTCAGCAGAGAATCTGAAAGCGGGATTGCCTGCAAATCAATTTCTGCTCCAACACCGCTGGCACCCAGTAAATGTGACAGGTCTGCCAGTAGGCCATCTGAGATATCAATGGCAGCTGAAGCCAATGGCCTTAGACCGATACCCACTTCAATCCTTGGTCGTGGTGATTCGTATGCATCAATCAGTGCTCGGTGGTTGCTGCAATTTTCCAATACCAGGCTTAATCCTGCTCCGGCATCACCGGGAGATCCCGTGACATATATGTCTTCCCCGGCAATCGCCCCTGCCCTTCTGATGGCTGCACCTGTCGGTGTGATACCCATCACCGTCAAGGTAATAGAGAGAGGACCACGCGTCAGATTCCCACCCACCAGGGGCATCTCGAACTCCATTGAGAGATCTGAGAGTTGCCTGGAAAAATCAGATAGCCAGTGATGATCGACCGATGGCATGGTCAAGGCACCCGTAAACCCATGCGTCTCTGCACCCATTGCGGCCAGATCGCTGACTGCAGCGGCGAAAGACCGCTTTGCCACCAGACTGCCATCGCAACCTATGGGGAAGTGCACACCGGAGAGAAAAGTATCTGTGGATATGCACAACTCATAGCCTTGTGGCATCGACATAACCGCGCAATCATCACCCGGGCCCAGAATAACCGCCGACGATGACTGCCAACCCAGTGAACTGAAATACTGCTCTATAATTGAAAATTCGTCATCTGCCATAGTCGGCCCCGACGGATCAACGACGACCCATTTCTACTTGCCGGTATTGTCTGGCCAGCTTATCCAATATGGAATTTACGTACTTGAAACTCTCCTCGGCACCGAACTGTTTGGCCAACTCTACTGACTCGTTGATCACCACACGATAGGGAATATCAATTCTGTCTGCCAACTCGAAACTCCCAATGAGCAGAATCGCCTTTTCCACTGGATCAATCTCTTTTAGCTCCCGATCAAGCACCGGCACAATCTTTTCCAGCAATTCTTCCTGTCGTGCCGCTATCCCGGATAACAGATCATGAAAATAGGCCGTATCCACACGTTTCATTTCATGGTCATTCAGGAATTGTTCTTCAACTGTTGTTGCAGAATCACCTGTTAGTTGCATCTGGTAGAGTGCTTGCAAGGTAAATCTTCGCGCCTTGCTTCTGGCCGCGGCAACCGGCTTCATTCCAGGTTTCTTATCAGACTAACCATTTCAAGCGCAGACATTGCAGCATCCACACCCTTATTACCTGCCTTGGTACCAGACCGCTCGATCGCCTGTTCTATGCTATCTGTCGTCAGGACACCAAATGCGATGGGCAACTGTTCTTCAAGGGACACTCGCGCAATCCCGCTGGCACACTCACCAGCGACATAATCAAAATGGGGCGTGCCACCTCGAATGACGGCACCTAGCGCGATGATCGCCTCACAGTCTTTTTTCTGGGCCACCTTCTTTACTGCCAACGGCATCTCGAAGGCGCCGGGCACTCGAACCACGGTGATGTTGTTGGCAGAAACACCGTGGCGGGTCAGTGTGTCAATGGCACCAGAGAGCAACCCCTCTACCACGAAACCATTAAATCGTGCGACGACGATACTGAATTTTGCGTTACTGGCGGAAAAATCGCCCTCGATAACCCTGGTCATATTCCTATCCTATAATGTTAAAGCGTGTGTATTTAAAGCGTTTGTGTTTAGGGCGTCTATATTAGAAGTGCTAGGGAACTTCTGATTTTATACCTTTGGCACCAGCGTGAGCCTGATGTCTTCACCCAGCATCCGAACATCAACGACATTCATATTATAAAGATCACCCATGTTATCAATTTCCGGGACATTGAGTAATGACCGACTGGATGACCCCATGATTTTTGGCGCAATATAGACGATCATTTCATCACAAAGCCGTGCCGCGATAATGCTTCCGGCGAGTGTCGCACCGCATTCAAACAAAACCTCGTTACAAGATTGTTTACCCAGATATCTTAGCAATGCCTCAAGATTTAACCTCCCTTCAATGTCGCCTGCCAGTTCAAGCACCTCGCACACATAAGGAGCGCCCCTATGGTTACCCTGCAAACAGACAAGAACATTCCCCGGCTTCTTCGCAATCCGGGAATCTCCGGGCGTTCTTAAACTGGAATCGAGCACATAGACAGGCCGTTTTCTTTTCGCTGCGAGATCTGCATGTTCGATGGAGATTTCATCCTGGCGAACGCTTAAGGCTGGATCATCATCTATGACTGTCTGCACGCCGGTCACAATGGCAGAACTTCGAGCACGCAGTTTCTGCACATCTCCGCGTGCTTGCGCGCCCGTTATCCATTGACTCAGTCCATTGGCCAGTGCTGTCTTACCATCAAGGCTCATTGCCAGCTTCAGGCGGACATACGGCAAACCTGTTTGATTACGCTTAATATGTCCCGGATTCAATGCGCTGGCAGAAGATTCCATCATCGGTGTGATGACGTCTATGCCCGCCGCTCTCAACATCTGGAATCCTTTCCCTGCATTCTTCTCATGGGGGTCTTCCATGGCAGCAACAACTCTCAAAACCCCTGCATCTATGAGCGCCTGGGCGCAGGAGGGTGTCCGTCCTTGAAAACTACATGGTTCAAGCGTGACGAAAGCAGATGAACCTTTCGCCTCGGGACCTGCTTCTGCCAGCGCATTTGCCTCGGCATGTCCTTGCCCAGTGGTTAGGTGATAACCTGTGCCAATAATTTTGTCATTCTTCACCAGAACACAACCAACTCTGGGATTGGGATCGGCGGTATAAAGCCCCTTCTCTGCGAGGCGAATAGCTTGAGATAAGTAGTATTCGTCTTCCATCAACTCTCTTTTCTTGGCTCCCGATCCATTCTCTCGATCTCTTCACGAAACTCTTTTACATCCTGAAAACTACGGTAGACAGAAGCAAACCGAACATAGGCAACATCATCCAGATCGCGTAACTCTTCCATCACAATCTCGCCAACTGCTCTTGTCTTAACCTCACGCTCGCCAGTGGCGCGTAACTTATGCTTGATTCGGTTCATGGTGGTTTCAATCATCTCAAGACTGACCGGACGCTTTTGCAGGGCCCGGGTTAGTCCAGTGCGCAACTTGTCTTCATCAAATGGCTGCCGGCTACCGTTACTTTTGATCACTCTGGGTAACAACAACTCAGCGGTCTCAAATGTGGTGAATCGTTCGCCACATTCCTGACATTCTCGCCGCCTTCGCACCTGGTCACCTTCAGCCACTAGCCTTGAATCAATAACCTTGGTTTCCTTATCTCCACAAAAAGGACAATACATAAAAAGAGCTTCTCCAGAATCGACAGACTATTTTACTCTATTCAACAACCTTTTAGACCAGCTGTTAAACCAGCTGCTAAACTAGGGAGACATTCGTCCAGCAATTGACAATTTATGGCTCAGTATGTTTTTACCATGTCCCGTGTGGGCAAGGTGGTTCCACCAAACCGCACCATCCTGAAAGACATCTCCCTGTCTTTTTTCCCAGGGGCAAAGATCGGCGTACTCGGACTGAACGGAGCAGGAAAATCCACACTATTAAGAATTATGGCTGGTGTCGATAAAGAATATCTTGGCGAGGCGAGACCACAACCAGACATCAATATTGGATACCTACAGCAGGAACCAGAACTGGACCCATCAAAAGATGTCCGCGGCAATGTCGAAGATGGAGCGCGTGAGATCAAGAATCTGATTGACGAATTCAACGGGATTAGCGATAAGTTTGCAGAACCCATGAGCGACGATGAGATGAATGACCTGCTCGAAAAACAGGGCGAATTGCAACTTAAGATTGATGCCTGCGATGGCTGGGATCTGGAACGTAAAATGGAGATCGCCGCCGATGCATTGCGATTGCCACCATTCGACAGCAACGTTGATAACCTATCTGGCGGGGAAAGGCGTAGAGTCGCCCTATGCCGATTGCTCCTGTCCAACCCCGACATGCTGCTACTGGACGAGCCGACAAACCATCTGGATGCAGAGAGTGTGGCATGGCTGGAACGTTTTCTGACAGATTTCTCTGGCACAGTGGTTGCCATTACCCACGACCGATATTTTCTCGACAACGCTGCCGGATGGATACTTGAACTGGACCGCGGTTACGGTATTCCTTACGAAGGTAACTATTCAGCCTGGTTGGATGCCAAAGAAAAGCGCCTGGAAATAGAAGAGAAACAAGAGCATTCGCGGCAGAAGTCAATCAAGGCAGAGCTTGAATGGGTTCGCAGTCAACCCAAGGCTCGCCAGGCCAAGAATCGAGCCAGGCTCGCCCGTTTCGAAGAATTGAACTCCCAGGAGTTCCAACAGAGAAATGAAACACTCGAACTCTACATTCCACCTGGTCCACGTCTCGGTGATCTTGTCCTGGAAGTTGAACATCTGAACAAGGGCTTCGGCGACAAGATGCTCATAGATGACTTAAGCTTTACTGTCCCAAAAGGTGCAATCGTCGGCATTATTGGCGGAAATGGTGCTGGCAAATCAACCTTGTTCAGAATGATCTGCGGGACTGAAAAACCCGATAGCGGTGAGCTGCGCGTCGGTGAAACGGTTGAACTCGGGTATGTGGACCAGAGCCGCGATACGCTCAACGGCGACAAGACTGTCTATGAGGAGATTTCGGAGGGAAATGAAATTATCAAGATAGGTCGATATGAGACCCAGGCAAGGGGCTATGTCAGCCGTTTTAATTTTAAGGGCGCCGACCAACAAAAACAGGTAGGCAACCTTTCCGGCGGTGAACGTAACCGCGTACACCTCGCCAAACTACTCAAAAAAGGCGCCAACTTCCTGCTGCTTGATGAGCCAACAAATGATCTTGATATTGAAACACTACGTGCTCTTGAGTCAGCGATTGAATCCTACCCTGGCGCCATGATGATCATTTCCCATGACCGATGGTTTCTGGATCGTATCGCGACTCACATTCTTGCCTTCGAGGGCGACAGCAAGGCCGTGTGGTTCGAGGGGAACTATAGCGAGTACGAAGAAGACCTGCGAGGGCGTCTGGGCGAGAAAGACATCACACCGACACGTGTCCGCTATAAGAAACTAGCCTAGAATTTGTACACGACAGTGACGCTGGTTTCTGTATCCGTCTTCTCTTTACCCGGCAGCACTTTCGAATTGTTCTTAACAGCCAATGCCAATTTCATGGCGAGATTACCAATGATGGCTGTTTCAAGGGCAGTCTCACTTCGGGTTGTCGTTAGATCCTGACCTATTTCAAAGCCTAGAAACTGGGTGAATAATGCATTTTCACTTATCTGCCATTTGAGTAGTGCCGCCAACCTAATCAGTGCATCGGTGTTATCTCCACCCGTATCCAACTCGATGTATCGAACACCTGCACCAATGTCCCCGGCAATTGTCAGATTATCCCGGCGCATAAGCATCCGCTTGTATCCAGCAGTCAGGTCTATCTGTCTGTTAAATCCCGTAAAATCATCCTCTTCATAGGCAAGCCGACCAAACAATGACTGATCCTCGCCAAGCTTATAATCATAACGATAAAAGAGATAAAAGCGTTTCGCTGTATCGACATTATTCTGTGATGCCTGATAAGAATCACCATGAAATGAATGGATACTCTTATCCGTTTCACGGATAGCATCCGCCCTTAGCTTGACGCTGTTCTGTTCTGTATTACCTGATGTAAAAATTGCACCAACTTCGACATCACCGGACCAGAATTTCGGCTCTTCTTCAGCAGCCTTGACAGCCTGGCTTGATAGAACAATCGATAGAATGAGAAGGAGTTTTCGCATGATTGGTATCCTTTGAACTATAGAAGTTAAAGACTAAGGGATCCTTGAATAAAGGGCCTAACGATAAAAATCGCGTATACTACAGGAGCAGAACAATATCCGAAACAAGATAGGTATAAGAATTCGCAACTATCCGACGGAAATACAAATCATTAAAGCCAGACTAAATCAGATTATGCATCCAGCGCGCTCAACGCATCTGACAATTTGCCTACGCCAACGACCGACATCCCCGGAATAGGGTTTTTCGGCAAGTTCGCTTTAGGAATAATCGCCCTCTTAAAACCATGTTTGGCGGCTTCACGCAATCTTTCTTGTCCATTGGGCACTGGGCGAATTTCGCCGGATAACCCAACCTCACCAAAACACACCAGATCCATGGATAACGCCTTGTTGCGGAAGCTTGAAACAATGGCGACCAGCAAGGCAAGATCACTGCTGGTCTCAGCGATCTTGATACCGCCCACTGCGTTAACAAATACATCCTGATCACCCACCTGCAGACCACCATGGCGATGCAACACAGCAAGTAACATGGCCAGTCGATTCTGTTCGAATCCAACCGCCACACGTCTGGGGTTACCAAGCGCGCTCTCATCTACTAATGCCTGCGCCTCCACTAACAGTGGTCTGGTTCCCTCCCACACCACCATGACAACACTGCCCGGGCTAGGGTCTGGTGCCCTTGAAAGAAATATGGCTGATGGATTAGGTACCTCTACAAGCCCTTTCTCTGTCATGGCGAATACACCCAGTTCATTCACAGCACCGAACCTATTCTTGCTGGACCTTAGCGTTCGGTAACGACCATCGGCATCACCATCTAGCATAATAAATGTATCTATCATATGTTCCAGCACTCTCGGACCCGCCAGATTCCCTTCCTTGGTGACATGTCCCACCAGGAATAATATGGTACCCGTTCGCTTGGCTTGCTGAATCAGAATTGATGCGGATTCTCTTACCTGCGCCACGCCTCCGGGTGCCGAGTCCACGCCCTCTGTGTGCATCACCTGGATAGAGTCAATCACCATCAGAGATGGCTTCAATTCATCCCATGTGGCACAAATTGCTTCAACATTTGTTTCTGACATGATCTTCAGTTGATCCAGAGGAAGTCCAAGGCGCCTTGCCCGCATGGCAATTTGCGATAGGCTCTCTTCGCCTGTGACGTAGAGTGCTGCTTGCGATGTTGCCAGGCTGGTCAGCACTTGTATCAGCAAAGTGCTCTTTCCTGCACCGGGATCGCCACTGATGAGTATGGCCGAACCCCGCACAAGGCCTCCGCCCAATACACGGTCTAGTTCAGATAGCCCGGTTCCAAGCCGTGGTGCGTCTTCAGATGAAATCTCGTTCAGAACTTTTGGTGCTGCCAATGCACCCGTGTAGCCACCACGCTTTCTTTTTGAAGATGCCTTTTCGACTGACAATTGGCTGAGTGTGTTCCATTCCTTGCATTCATGGCACTGGCCTTGCCACTTTGCATAGTCAGCGCCACAATCACTACATACATAGACCGTTTTTAGTTTAGCCATCGGAACTATCCACTCCCCGATAAATCCGACGCACACGTCGCGTAACGCCACACATGAGCGTATAGGGTATGGTTGCCCCGGCCCTGGCAATGACTTCGATGGGTAGCCCTTCACCCCACAAGCAGGCGGTATCACCAATGTTCACCTCATCCTCTGCATTAAGCTTCACCATTGACATATCCATTGATACACACCCTACCAGCTCCCCTCTCTTGTCATTGATAAGTACTGGTGTTCCTGCGGGCATTTCCCTGGGATAGCCATCTGCATAGCCAATGGCAATCACTGCAACACGGCAGCGTTCCTGACATGTCCATGAACTACCATAGCCAATACTCTCGCCTGGCTGAAGAGATTGTATGGCAATTACCGGGGCGAGCAATGTCATGGCCGGGATAAGCTCCGGCACCAATCCAAGGTCTGCAAACGGGCTGGCGCCATATAACATCAATCCGGGCCTGTTCCATTCGAACCGGGTGCCGGGAAACGCAAGAAGTGCAGCTGAATTTGCAAGGCTCCTGTCCAGACCAGCAGCCGCTGTTGCATTCTGGAACCGTCCTAGCTGCTGATCTACTGTAATGAAGGATTCACGATGATCCGTATTTTTGTCCAGAGCGCTGTCTGCATTTGCCAGATGACTCATAACACCCAGCACTCGATGTTGGTTCAAACGCGCCAGGCTCGCTGGCAAGGAATCTGGCTCAAGCCCCAAACGATGCATACCCGTTTCGAGTTTCAACCAGATCTGGAAACCTGCCTTAGCTTCCAGAAGGGAGACCTGATGCTCCGAATGAACGACCAGCGAGAGATCGTGAGCGGCAGCTATATGGAGTTCTTCCCTGGTATTCACACCTTCCAGAAGTAGAATCGGGTTTCTGATATCAGCTTCTCGCAAGACAACCGCTTCTTCTAACCTCGCCACGGCGAATGCATCTGCCGTCGCTAGACATCGGGCGACCTCCACCATGCCATGACCATAGGCATCACCTTTGATCACTGCCATGACGCGACTTGTGGGTGACAGCTCGCGTGCCACCTTCAGGTTGCTGGCGATCGCATCCAGATTAACAAGCGCCGTGGCCACAGATACATTCACCGTTGATTGACGCATTACCGGCGAGAGTCATTCGTAATCGTAGTCACCATAGTTCTCGGCAAGATCTTCGAATTTTGTATATTGACCGATGAATGCCAATCGTTTCCTGCCAATCGGTCCATTTCGTTGTTTCAGGATGATGATTTCAGCCAACCCTTTTTCAGCATCTTCGTGATAAACCTCATCACGGTATACGGCCATAATCACATCTGCATCCTGCTCAATCGCGCCTGATTCACGAAGATCCGACATGATCGGTCTTTTGTCGGGGCGTTGTTCCAGACTTCGATTTAGCTGTGAACCAGCTATCAGCGGGCAGCTAAATTCTTTCGCGATACTTTTCAGGGAACGTGAGATTTCAGATATCTCTGCCGTCCTGTTCATTGACTCACCGGGAACCTGCATTAACTGTAGATAATCAACTACGATCATCCCGATGGGACCAAATTCACGCGCAATACGCCGCGATCGGGATCTGATTTCGTTCGGTGAAAGAGCAGGTGTGTCATCGACAAATAGCGGCCTGTCACTGAGTAATTTAACAGCAGAGGTAAGGCGCGGCCAGTCATCATCATCAAGCTGACCCGTGCGGATATTACTTTGATTAATTCGCCCAAGTGACGAAAGCATTCGCATAATGAGAGATTCTGATGGCATTTCCAGACTGAAAACCAGTACGGGTTTATCATTTGAGATGACCGCACTTTCAGCGATGTTCATCATAAAGGATGTTTTGCCCATGGACGGGCGACCCGCCACGATAATGAGATCAGAGTCCTGTAAGCCTGAAGTCATTTCATCAATGTCACGGAAACCAGAACTGGTCCCCGTTAGCGCACCCTTGTTTTGAAAAAGCATATCAATTCGTTCAACAGCTTTCGTCAGCAGTGGACGCACAGATTCAGGACCACCTCGATTGGGACGTTCATCACCAATCTGAAATACTTTGGACTCTGCCTGGTCTATCAGGGTTGCGCTATCACGACCCTGGGGATTAAATCCGCTGTCAGCGATTTCATGGGCAGCAGAGATGAGTTTTCGAACGGTCGCTCTCTCTGAAACGATGTCAGCATATGCTTTTATGTTTGATGCGGTCGGTGTACTGGTGGCAAGTTCGGAGATATAGGCGAGGCCGCCAACACTATCCAACTCGCTGATATGATCAAGCGCTTCAGAGATGGTGATGACATCCAGTGGCTGGTTTTTCTCGCTGAGTTCATGCATACAGCGAAATATTGTACGGTGCCCACCCCGGTAGAAGTCCTCTGCTGCCAGAACACCCGAGATTTTATCCCAGCCTTCTTCATCAAGCATTGCGCCGCCCAACACAGAGCGTTCTGCCTCAATGGAATGAGGCGGAACCTTTAACAAAGAGGTTGTGTCGTCGCCTGAACTATTAGCCAAAAATTACCCGGGGTTTCCCTGGCAGGTCGCTGAAAAAGTACCTGTTGGCACAATTCGGCATTGAAATTAACTTCAAAATGCTCATTTACTGCGTGTAAACTCCGCTTTCTCAGCAAAATTCGCGTTGCCTTGCACCTAACAGTTTCTTTTTCGGCAGCCTGCTAGTCTTCTGCTATTACCTTAACATTCATCACAGCATTCACTTCGCTATGCAAGTGAATCGCGATCTCGTATTCACCCAATTCCCTAAGCGGTCCATCGGGCAATCGCACTTCACTCTTCTCAACAGTAACACCGCGGCTTGTCGCTGCTTCTGCGATATCGCGAACAGTGATTGAGCCAAACAATTTTCCTTCTTCTCCTGCCTTGGAAGTAATGGAGACGTTTAACGCCTCAATTTTCCCGGCACGGTCCTGCGCCCCTTTAAGCTTCTCATCAGCGTGCTGTTGAAGCTCTGCCCGACGGGCTTCAAAATCTGCAACATTGTCCGCCGTTGCAGGAACAGCCTTGCGTTGTGGTACAAGATAATTCCGGCCATAACCCGACTTAACGCTAACCTTGTCTCCAAGGTCGCCAAGCTTGACAATTTTTTCCAATAGAATGACTTCCATAAACCTAAACCTCTTTCGATTGAATTCTTTCTCTTAAATTAAACCAACTATCCATCAATGCCAGTGCCGTCAACAGCGGATAAATCACCTGGAACAACACCAGCAATAACATGTAAAAACTAAATACCCAGGAACCCGACAGGTTTCGATAACCAATGACCCAATGTACAAAAGCCAGTGCCGCCATAAACAAAGGCACCGTGAGCAGCGGTATCCAACGACCCAACTGTTCACTGAATGCAAAACAAACTAGCAATAGACAAACCAAACCGGCACTCATGACCGGTGACAACCGTATCTTGTGAAACTCTTCACGCAAACCACCAGGATTATATAGCTGGCTTTGCCACCATCTTGCCAGGATCAATACAGCAACCATGGCATACGCCTGACCCATCGCAAAAAAGCTCACTATCGTCGCCTTTGCTGCTTCAAACGACAATTCGCTCGTTTGCTGAAGCTGCTCCGAGACTTGCGCCATGTACTCCATGTACCATTCGACCATGACCGTTAGCACATCCGTCGCGGTTAACTCAAAAATCAGGCTGCCGATTGCTGATAATATCACCGCCGCTGCCAGGGTAACCTCCCATGATGACGTCACCCGAAGGAGATACGCCAACACCGCCGTTCCAATCATTGCGATACCAGGGCTTGGATCACCGATGTAATAGATCGCAACAGCCAGTGGCAAGAAAGCCCACAACAAGACAATCGCACCTTCCATCGGCCCCTTACGAAGCATCACAAGGCCAACAATTGCCGTTCCGAACCAGTTTAAAAGCGGCAGGGAACCGCTGATTACCGCAATGAGAATCGCGTTACGCCGGTTCTGCATGACATATTGCAGTAATTTGTTCATCACGATCTACTGCAATGAAGCCTGCCAATGCTTAACCATGGCTATCCGTGTAAGGGATCAGCGCAAGAAACCTTGCCCGTTTGATCGCCTTGGCCAACTGACGCTGATACTTAGCCTTGGTGCCTGTAATTCTGCTGGGTACAATCTTTCCAGTTTCAGAAATATACGCTTTCAGCAACTCCAGATCCTTGTAATCGATCTCTGTAATACCTTCAGCCGTAAAGCGACAGTATTTTCTTCTTCTATAAAATCTTGACATAACCTAGCCCTCTGTCTCAGCTGCTTCTTTTGTTGATGATGCAGGTGTTTCGGATGCAGACGAATCTCCCGTTGATTGCGTGCCGCGCGAGTCATTGCGTGTTTCATTACGTGAGTCACTGCGATCTCCGCGCGAATCACCGCGGTTTTCACCACGAGAAGGCTCATCTCTCACCTTCTTTTCTCGAGATTCTTTTTCGAGCTTCATGATTGGCGACTCATCTGTATCGCCACTCTTGCGGCTCATGATGAGATTACGCAAAACGGCATCATTGAAGCGGAAAGCAGTATCAATTTCTTCAAGGATCTCTTTGCTACACTCTACGTTAAGCAGGATGTAATGGGCCTTGTGGATTTTGTTGATTGGGTAGGCAAGCTGTCTGCGCCCCCAGTCTTCAACTCGGTGGATACTTCCACCACCCTGAGTAATCAGGTTTGAATAACGCTCGATCATTCCTGGCACCTGTTCGCTTTGATCAGGGTGAACCAGAAACACTATTTCATAATGCCTCATAGGGGCTCCTTCCGGTTATTGCCTCCTGGATACTGCCTGATATGGGCTCCAGTGAAGCAAGGAGAATTTGGGTGGCGGATTGTAGGCAAACAATCCACGGGATGCAACTCATTTGTATTCGGTCAGATCTTGGTCATTCGCCGCTGGCGTTGTGCCTCATAGAGGCAGATACCCGTCGCAACACTCACATTGAAGCCAAGCCCGGTATGGATCATGGGGATGGTCGCCAGAAAATCACAGTTCCGGATTGTTTTCTCGCGTAACCCCTTACCTTCAGACCCCATCACGACTGCAATATCACCGTTGAGATCAATATCTGCGATAGACTGATCAGCCTCAAGCGTCGTCCCGACAATCCAGACGCCGGCCGACTTAAGTTGTTCCATGCATCTAGCCAGGTTCACCACCTGTATGTAGGGAACAACCGAGGCGCCGCCACTTGATCGCTTTATGGCATCCCCATTCAGTGGTGCGCTGGCATTTTTTGGTGCGATAACTGCATCCACACCCAGGGTCGCTGCGCTGCGCAGGCAAGCACCCAGATTCCCGGGATCTGTAACACCATCCAGTAGCAAAAATAGTTTCTTGTGTTCTGTTGCACCCAGCAATTCTTCCAATTTAACTTGAAGAATCGATTCAACCGCTATATCAAGAACGGCACCCTGATGGGATTTTTCGCCACTACAGAGCAGCGACAATTCATCTGCAGAAACGCGTTCCACCGGGCAACCCAGCGTATTGGCAAGACGCGCTATCGTTGCCAGTCGTCCGGAATCATTTCCTTGCCGAAGGTAGAGGCGCTGCGGATCGGCAGACCTGAGGTGGCTTTCCACTGCGTGTATTCCATAGATCCTTTTGCTCGCCACAGTCTATCGCCTGCGCCTGGTGTTGGATTTATCTGACGGCGATTTCCTGGTGTTCTTTTTTCTCTGTGTGGCGTTACCATTGGCGTCATTGGCATTGTTGGAACTGGTTTTCTTCTTCGTCCTCCTGGCAGTCGTGTTTGCGGCGGAAGACTTTCCCGAATGTGACGGGCTGGCGCCTTCTTTTGTCCCTGCCTTCTTTCTTGAGGAACGGCGTTTAACCTTCTTCCCTGGTTTGTTGCCAGATGCCACCGTTCTCTGGGGTTCTTTCTTGTCCCGCGTGCGATCAACCCGCTTTTTTCTGTTCTTCTGTCCAGGGGCAGATCCTGATTTAGCACTTTTTCTACCGCTGCTGGACTTTTGCTTGGCCATCGGTTGATGAGAGACAATCTCAAAATCCACCTTTCGTTCGTCTACGTCCACACGGACAATTTGAACCTCCAGCCCATCTGCCAACGAGTAGATTGTTCCTGTGCGTTCGCCAACCAGAGATTGGCTTGCCGGGTCATAATGAAAGTAGTCTCCGGAAAGAGTGCTGACATGAACCAGACCTTCCACAAACACATCATTGAGCTCAACAAATAGACCGAATTTTGTGACACCTGTGACAATGCCGGGGAAGACATCGCCAACCTGATCACTGATGTAGTCGCACTTGATCCATTCCAGCACATCATAAACCGCAGACTCCGCTCGACGCTCAGTGAAACTGGTTCTCTCACCGATCATCACTACATCTTCTAGCTGGTAGGGGTACCATTGGCTTCGTTTTGCACGTCCAAACCGCTCGACATATTTGCTCTCATTTTTACTGTGGATCACCGACTTGAGTAGCCGGTGCATCATCAGATCAGGATAACGTCTGATCGGCGAAGTGAAGTGGGCATATTCGGAATAATTCAAACCGAAGTGCCCTTTGTTTTCCGCCTGATACACCGCCTGATTCATGGACCGTAAAAGCGCTATCTGCAAAACATGACCATTCTTTTTTGTTCTGAGTTGATCCAGCACCCGCTGATAATCGAGCGTCGTAATCTTGTCTTCCCAATCAAAGGACACACCAAGATGTGCCAGGTACTCGCCCAGACCTTCTATTTTCTCTGTCACCGGCGGTTCATGAACACGATAAAGACCGGGTGTTTTATGTTTGTCGATAAACCGTGCCGCACAAACATTCGCACACAACATACATTCTTCAATCAAGCGGTGTGCATCATTGCGCTGTGTCGGTGCTATTGCTTCCACCCGTCCTGTATCATCGAAAGAAAAATGGAGCTCTCGTGATTCAAATTCCAGGGCACCGCGAAGCTGCCGGTTTTCTTGTAAAACCAGGAACAGGTTATTTAATTCATCAAGGTGGGAAAGGATATTCTTGCGCCGGTCTCTTGCATCACCCTCGCCCCTCAGGACTGCTGTCACCTCGGTGTAAGTCAATCGGGCATGAGAATG
>CAZAZB010000036.1:0-16807 GCA_964489485.1 uncultured Pseudomonadales bacterium
AATCATGCCTATCGCAAACCCACCAATAATATTGATGAAAAGAATTGTAATGCCTGCAACGGCATCCCCTTTGACGAACTTACTTGCGCCATCCATGGAGCCATAAAAATCTGCTTCCCGGGATATCTCTTCTCTTCTATCTCGCGCCTGATCTTGTGTAATTGCGCCTGCATTCAGATCCGCATCAATTGCCATCTGTTTACCTGGCATGGCATCGAGGGTAAACCGCGCACTAACTTCCGATACTCGGCCAGCACCTTTTGTCACCACGACAAAGTTAATGATGACCAGTATCAGGAAAACAATGAGACCCACGGCATAGTTTCCGCCAATGACGAAGTCACCAAAGGATTGAATCACCTTTCCTGCTGCATCTCCTCCTTCGTGTCCATTGAGTAGTACTATCCTTGTAGAGGCAACATTTAGTGCGAGCCGTAGTAATGTCGCAACCAGAAGTACTGTTGGAAAAACGGCAAAATCCAGCGGCCTCATGCTGTAGACACACGCCAGTAAGACCAGCAGTGCAAGTGCAATATTAAAGCTGAAGAGTAGATCAAGAAGAAATGGGTGCAGTGGCAAAACCATCAATGCCAACATCAAAACCATCAGCACCGGTGTACCAAGCCCAGCAAAGGAGAAATTCGACATTAGAATTCCTAGCGCATTAACGGGGCTGGAACGGGTGTCAGCCGTTGAAGCGGGGGCTGGTAGACTTTTATTTGTTAATGCCTGTGATGTCATAGGATTAGATCTCGATAGTCATCGGGGATAGGGATATTGTCTGGGCGTTCTAAAGTCGAGCGGTATGCCGGTGTTAATTTTCTAAGTTGGAAGATGTACGCCAACACTTGAGCAACCGCGACATACAGATTGGCCGGGATTTCCTGTTGAAGATCCGTTGAGGAATAAAGTGCGCGGGCAAGTGGTGGTGCCTGGAAAACCATGACGTCGTGTTCTTTCGCGACGTCAATAATGTTGAGCGCTAACAGGTCTCGACCTTTTGCGATGACCGTCGGCGCCGACAAGGAATCTTCGGCATATCGCAACGCAACGGCAAAGTGGGTTGGATTGGTAATCACAACATCTGCATCTTTTAAATCTTCCATCATTCTGCGTTTTGCTACTTCCTGCTGCAGGCTTCTGATTCGGCTTTTGACCTCTGGCCTGCCTTCGGTTTCTTTCATCTCATCTTTAAGTTCCTGCTTCGTCATGCGGATTTTTTGGTTAAACTGAAAAAGCTGAAAGGGCACATCGACTAGCGCCACCAACAGCAAAATGCTGCTGAAAATAAGAAATGACACGGCAACCAACTGTCCCGTATGCACAAGAGAAGGACCAAGCGCCTGTAACCCAATGGCGAGAATTTCCCGAACAGAAAAATAGATCAATATGGCAGCCACACCGGCGACAAGGAAAAATTTGGTTAGTGCTTTAACCAGTTCCATGAGTCCCTGGCTGGAAAAGATTTTCCCGAGACCCTTTAATGGATTCAACTTCTCCAGTTTGGGCTCCATAGAAGAGAACTTGAATATCCAACCGCCCATTGCAATGGGGCCGAAAAAGGCAGAGAGCAAACCGACCATCAACAGGGGTAATAAAGCGATCATGGTAGAGCGCAGTGCCCCGGATGAAGCCGTTATCACGCTGGATGTGTCAATGAGATCAGCAGGTTTCAAGGTCAATAAAGTTGATAACTGACCGGCGAGAAACTCAACCAGATAGTGGCCGAAAAACAAAATCCCCAACCCACTAACCATGAGTGACACAACCGTATTGAGTTCCTTCGAACGCGGAACCTGGCCCTTGTCCCGCGTCTCCTGTTTCCGTTTTTCGGAGGGTTCTTCTGTTTTTTCCTGGGAAGCATCTTCAGACATTTCAAGGGCTCCAGGAAATGACGGTTAGATTACCCAGGAAGACAAACGCCTCATTAAAGAGGTTGGTGAGTTGTTGCAAAAATATGGGTAATACCAGAAACATCATGGACACGCCGACCATGATTGCAATGGGAAAGCCGATGGCAAAAATATTTAACTGGGGTGAAGCACGTGTCACTACACCCAGCGCAAGGTTAATCAACAGCACTGTTGTCATCACAGGCAGCGCCATTAGCAATGCACTGGCAAACATGCGACTCGCCCAGAGTGCTATGGTCATCGGCGCATCTGGCGGCCAGCCATCCAGACCGATCGGATAAGTTTGGAAGCTATCAAGCAGTAACGAGATTAGTACGATATGGCCGTTCATGGTTAGAAAGATCAATGTCGCCAGGATCAGAAAAAATTGACTGACAACCGGAACCTGTACCCCATTCTGGGGATCGATCGCTGAAGCAAATCCTAACCCCATACTCATGCCAAGGGTTTGACCCATCAAAACAGTGGCGCCGAACACAAGGTGCATCACAAAACCCATAGAAATGCCGATGATGATCTGATGAAGCGTAACCAGAAATCCTTGTGCAGACAAAGGATCTATTGCAGGCATCTCCGGGAGCAGTGGCAACACTAACCAGGCAAGAGCGATAGACAATAGAATCCGGGACTGAACCGACACTGTTCTGGCACCAAAAATCGGTGAGGCCATCAGCATCGATCCAATACGTACGAATGGCCACAGAAGAGCGGACATCCAGTGAATCAACATGTCAGAGGTAACAGAAACCACAGGACTAACCGATGTAAGCCGGGATATTTTCAAATAGACGAACGGTAAATTCAACGAGAATTCTGATCATCCAGGGACCGGCAACAAGCAGGGTTACAACAACAGCGCCGAGCTTGGGAATGAAACTCAGTGTCATCTCCTGAATTTGTGTTGCAGCCTGAAAGACGCCAATAAAAAGCCCGATACCGAGCGCTGATAGTAGAATGGGCGCTGCCAGCATGACTGTTAGATACAGAGCTTCCTGCCCCATCTGGATGACAAATTCTGGTGTCATAATAAGAAATCCTATGTATAGAAGCTTGCTGTTAATGTGCCGAGTATCAACGCCCAACCATCAATCAGGACGAACAACATGATCTTGAATGGCAGTGAAATCAGCATGGGGGACAACATCATCATTCCCATAGACATCAGAACACTCGCAACAACGAGGTCGATAACAAGGAAGGGAATAAATATCAGGAATCCAATCTGGAATGCAGTCTTTAACTCGCTGGTAATGAATGAAGGTAACAATATTCTAAAGGGGATATCTTCCGGGCTGTCGTAACCATCCAGGCCCGCTATCTCTGTGAACATCTGTAATTCGGTTTCACGCGTCTGATTCAGCATAAATGTCCCGAATGGGGCTTTCGCCTTGTCCAGCGCACTCATGAAATCAATCTCGGAATTCATATAAGGTTCTGCACCATCACGATAAGCCGTTTCCAGTACAGGCATCATGATGAAAATTGAGATAAACAGGGCCAAGCCCAACAAGATCTGGTTTGATGGTGTCTGTCCTGTACCCAGTGCCTGTCTCAGTATCGCCAGAACAACCATAATTCGAGTAAAAGATGTCATGGTGATGACCCCGGCAGGAATCATGCTAAGCATCGTCATCATGATCAAAATCTGGATGCTGGTCGAATAGGTCTGAGTGCCATCGCCATTGCTTGTAGAGGTAAACAGGTCAAGGCCCTGGTCGGCGAGCGCCGCCTCTGGTAAGAACAGCGAGAGTGACAGTGAAAGAACGACCCAATATTTCATCATATTTGCCTATTCAATTTCATCAGGAATGCCGTTAACAAAGGTGAGAACTCTTCTTGATCTTCGATTGAAATCTTGCTTCGTGGAATCGATGAAACCATTTTTGGAGGGCGAGACTTCACCTGTAATGAGGCAACTTTCCTGCTGTCGACTGAATGAAGCCGGGTAACCGCACCCGGCGCCATACCGATAAGCACCTGTTCATCATGCACCTGAACCAACACCAGTCTTTCTCTTGCACCCAGCGCGACACTTTCAATGACTTTCAGGGATTCTGTTTTTGTTTTGGTCGTACCCTGAATCTTTTTCGAAAGCCAGGCCAGCATGTAGATAAGCGTAATGACAAGCGCCAGTCCCATTCCGAGCTGTATCAACAAGGATGTACCCATCTCGGGGGAAGCACCCGGGAAGCGAGCGACACTTTCCTCGGCGAAACTGTCGGGAGAGAGGCCAGCAAACAACAACAAAAAGAAAGCAGAGAGTTTCATTTTAGTTTCTTAACCCTTTCGCTCGGACTCACGATATCTGTAAACCTGATGCCGAACTTCTCATTGACAACAACCACCTCACCATGGGCAATCAAAGTGCCATTGACAAGTACATCATGGGGTTCGCCCACAAGCCGATCCAGCTCAATGACTGAACCGGGATTTAATTTCATTAGCTCACCAATACTGGTTCTGGTCCGCCCGATCTCAATGGAAAGAGTCACGGGTACATTCAATATCATGTCTAGATTCAAGTCGCCGCCGGGGGCGCTTTCATCACTTCCGGAGAGATTGGCAACTGCCATATTGTCTACTTCTGGCGCATCCATCGTTGCTTGATCCACTTGGTCATCCATGATTTATCCTTATCTATCTAACGTGATGGTTGATTTTTTAGGTGGTCGAATATGAGAATAAGAACGTTCAATTTCAATGGCATTTTTACCATTGAATGCACCGAGGCGACCCTCGAACATCCGCAGCCCTTCAACCGAAACGCAGACACTTTCTGGCATTTCAATGGGCAGTACATCTCCCGGTACAAGTTCGATCAGCTCCTGAATAGTGATTGATAAATTGTCAATAGAACTGGACAGAGCCACTGTTGCCACACCAAGTTCCTGGGCAATATTCGCATGCCACTTTTCATCTTCTTGTCCCTGATCAGGCGCCACATCCGGGCCCAGCTTGTCTCTCAGGGATTCGAGTAGGCCATAAGGGATGGTGACCTGAAACTCACCATAATTTCCGTTAAATCCAACCTGGAATACAAACTGAAGAACAACATCATTGATCCCGAACATTTGCATCATGGCCGGGTTATCTTCACGCCCGGTAACATTCAACATCATCGTGGTTGTACTCTCCCATGCCCGCCGCCAATCTTCTGTAATCAACTCGATGAAGGGTTCTGACATCTTAAGCTCGATGGGTGAGAAGGCTTTTGGTTCCACTCGCCCAGCTAATTCACCCGTACCGCCAAAATACTGGTCCACAAGAATAAACAGCAGTTTGGAATCCAGGAGGATGAGTCCCGGCTGGTTGAATGGAGAGACGCTGACCAGGTTCAAGTTGCTGGGATTTGGTAGCTTCTTCTGATATTCGCAATATCGGCGGGTATGGAGATAGCCAAGCTGAACATCAACTTCTTTTTTGTACGCCCTTCTAAGACTCTTTGTCATACCCTTAATAAATTCGTCACATATTAACTGAAGCTTCGGCAGCCGGGAGATAATGATGTTGTGTTGCTGATTGAAATCGAAATTTGATACATCGGAACCCAGGTCACCGCCATCGGTTGAAACGTCTCCTTTGGATACGCCATCCAAAAGCGTGTCTATTTCTTCCTCTGATAAAATGTTGTCGCTCATCATCTACGCCTAATATTCACTTGTTGCATGCTTCTGATACTTAGCTTTTTTAGATAGCTCTATTGCATGACGAAGCCGGTGAGGTACACCGATTCAATCCCTTCTTCATCATCGATAATACGGTTCACTTCTTCCTGTACCTGCTGACGAATGAGTTCCTTACCCTCGCGACTCGCCAGTTCAGCGTAACTGTGTCCGCTCAGCACGAGAATCAGAGAGTTTCTAATTTCAGGCGTACTGATTTTGGTCAACTCGATGGCTTCATTATTGCGAGACATCAACTCGAGGGTGATCTGTAAATAACGCAGGGCCCCGTTTTGTACAAAGTTAACAACAAAGGGATCCAGGGGTAGATAGATAGGTGGTGCTTTTTCCTCCGGGGCTTCCTCGTGACCCTCTTCACCCTCGGCAGCAGCTTGCGCCTCTACCTCACTGAATTTCTGTTCGACAATATAATTGGCGAGAAAGACTGACGTACCGACGCTGACGCCGATGAGTCCAAATACAGACGCCACAATAATAATGATCTTCTTCAATGTTCTATCCCAGGCAATCGTTATGATTTCGTAGGGAACACTGAGCAAATCTTATGCCATATAATTATTTCAATATTTTCAATGAGTTAGGATGGTCCGTAACTGAAACGCCGGCTATTTGACGTTCTGTTGATGAAGTAGGCGACAAGAATTAGGCGGGGTGTCAAAATACTGTGATAATCCGATCCATTGAACACAGCTCGACGCCACTGGTGTAAAGCAAATCGAAAACAACCAATAAGATAGGAGTTCTGCATGTTGGAGCTAGAGACGCTGAATGCATCATCAGATATCGAGACCATTCTGGAGACAATTAACAGAGATGGTGCCTGCATAGTCTCCGACGCAATGTCACCGGAGTTGCGTTGCGCCATTTTATTGGAACTTGAACCCTTCATTTCTGCAACGAAAACTGGTCGCGATGAATTTACTGGCACCAAGACCCAACGTACCGGTGCACTGGTCGCGCGAAGTCTCTCGTGTCGTAAAGCCGTGATGAACAGTGAAATACTCACCCTCGCCAGACAATTTCTCGCACCTTTTTCCAAAAAACTGGTACTCAATACCACCCAGGCCATCACAATCAATCCGGGAGAAGGCGAGCAGGCACTCCATCGCGATCGACTCGCCTGGGGTCCCAATATCCCACGGGAGATTGAAACTCAACTCAGCACGATCTGGGCGTTGTCAGCATTTACCAACGAGAATGGAGCAACTCGGGTGGTTCCAGGTAGTCATCGTTGGGAAGACGGAAGAACAGCGACGCCCGAGGAAACCTGTCAGGCAGAAATGGATCCGGGATCGGTCCTTATTTTTTCCGGTTCAGTGATCCACTCCGGAGGTCGTAACCATGCAGCTGATCGACGTATTGGATTAAATATTACCTACTGCCTCGGTTGGCTGAGGCAGGAAGAGAACCAGTACTTGTCTTGTCCTCCTGACGTAGCCAAAGACCTCGACCCTGACCTGCAGGATCTTCTGGGCTATACCCAGGGCGACTATGCCCTCGGCTATTATTCTTCGCCAGTACCGGAATCAACGGAGATGGCAGGCATATTGCCACCGGAATCGGCCATTGGCAGAAAGCCGTCAGGGGACCATAGCTTTTCCTGAAGTCTCTAAATCAAACTGTTTAGATAAAAGTATCAACGAGGCCATTTGACTGTTTCGAGAGTTCCATCATCATCGGAGTCTTCGCCAGATCAATTTCTTCTGTTTCCAGACCCGATCCAGACTGGAGATTCGGTTCACTATTAGCCATCCGTCCATTCTCGTCTCTGTCACTGAAGGACTGGTAGCTAATTTCAGTATCTCCGAGATCGATACCAGCAGATGCCAGCAGATCTCTTAATCGGGGCATATTCCCTTCCATCAATTCTTTTGTGTTGGGGTTTTGCGCGAAGAAGGTGACTTTTGTCTTTTCTTCATCCGTTGTGATGCGAACTTCCAGTACACCAAGGTGTGGCGGGTTTAACTTCAGTTCAGCGACCTGCTGATCCTGCCCGACCATCCAACGCACCCGACTTCCAATCTCCTGTTCCCAACCGGGTTCACCGAGGGGCGTATTCATCAAGAAGGTCCTGGATGGATTCGCGACTTCACCAGTAACTTGTGCTGTAGAAACCGGATTTGAGGGGGAAATCTGCTGCGCCAGGGTTCGAAGCTGCTGAGTCGCATCAACATCTGTCGCCAGACCTCCAACTGACGCAAAGTTCTTGCTCAGCTCCAACATTGTGTTATCCGTATTACCGATTGTTGTTATAAAGTCCTGTCGCCCGATAGATTCTCCAGCTGCCTGGATGGACAGGTTCAACCTTGGAGAGAAATTGCCCAGCTCATTGCGTTCAGATGAATTCAGAACTGTGCCTTTTGATGTCAGCAGGTTCTCTGGGGCCGTTCCCTTGAGCGACGCTTCTCCATCAAGCTGCGTCAACATCTGCTTCAGTTCACCTGATAACGGCGCATTTAGTACTAACGTGCCTCCTTGTCTGGTGACAATATCCACAGATAAATTTTCAACGACCGGAACCGGAAGGACCTGAATCCCTTCTGGCACATCATATAGCTCAGAGAGGTCCGTTAAAGGACCACTCTTTTCGCCTACTAACGCAAGCGGCGTGATGACATTCGGTTGTGTCGCAAGATTCCCGGTCAGATCTAAGGTTTCTCCTTCGATCTCGATCGGTACAGCGCCCTGCTCAGCGCCCGTTACTTGTGGCCTGCCTGCCGTCAATTCGTAGCTTTGAGCCAACAGCCCCACCAGGGGTAACTCGTCTGCGCTGTCCTTCATGATTTCAGTGTTATCTTCCAACGACACCTGGTCTTTTGTTAGCGACGGGTCACCTGATGCCGATTCACCTGATGAATCGCTTATGGATTGAGCTTTCGTTGATCTTTGATCAGCAGAGCCCGCGACCGGCAATTTTTTGCCTTCATCCGGCAACTTCTGTTCTTGTTCTCTCGTTGGTTCACCAGGCGCAGTCTGCCTTTGACTCTCTTGTCTTTGATCTATTCGCTTCTGTTGCGATTCCAAAGACGCCGAAAATTCTGACCTTCCACCATTGTTAACCCCCGCCAATGCTGGTCGTCCAGGTACTGGACCGGCGCCAGGTAGAGCGTCATTTTTTGCTTCAGGGGCGATATTCATACTGCTAGTCCTGGTCTCAATGTGAATTTGAAAATAGTACTCCTATGATTGCAATTTCCTTGCCAGTTAACGAGAATCTATTCAGGGAAACGATTCTTCATTTTGAATATGTTAATCATTTCATCCTGGGCAAGTTCGGACTTCTTTTCAAGTTCCCGTCGGTCACCTTCTTCTATTTTTTCAACCGTCTTGTCTAGAGTATTCGCTTTCTTGTATTCCAGACGCCAACGTTCCTCTCCCTCTTCCAGATGAGCGTGGTGCGATTCAACCACAGTGCCTTGTTGGTCAATCGCATCGTTGAGTTGACGAAAAAAGAGATGGTAATTTTGTAACTGGGAAACTTCCAGACCTTCGCTGCCGGCCTCACCGAGGCGCTGGCTGTACTCCGAGCGATAACCATCAAGGTCATCCAATTGCTTATCTTGTTCCGTTAAATTCCGTCGCAGCTTCTGAAGTTCGAACCCCGCCAGTCGTTCCTTATTCCGAGCAAGATCTGCTAACATTTTTAATCTGGTCGCGCGACTCATTTACCATCCCCGGAATGTTAACTGTTAAACCAGGGTTCACTCATGGAATAGAGTTCACTGACACTCTGTGCAAAATCCACTGATTCACCGACATCCTGCTGCACATAGGATTGAAGTGCAGGGTAATACTCTATCGCACGGTCAATCTGATGGTCGGCGCCACTCTGGTAGGCACCTACATTGATGAGATCGCGACTCCTCTCATAGGTCGCGTAGAGCTTTCGGTATTCTCTACCAACTCTCATCTGTTCCGCATCGACGATTCCTATCATCGATCGGCTAATGGAAGACTCAATATCAATCGAGGGATAGATACCCATCTCTGCAATTCGTCGGGACAGCAGAATATGGCCATCAAGAATCGCCCTGGATGCATCTGCAATCGGCTCGTTAGGATCATCTCCTTCAACGAGAACGGTATAGATAGCGGTAATCGAACCCCTGGGCCCATTTCCGGCTCTTTCAACGAGCTGTGGCACCTTCGCAAAGACGGAGGGTGGATAGCCTTTCGTGACCGGAAACTCGCCAATGGAGAGCGCTACTTCGCGCAATGCCTGGGCGAATCGGGTGAGGGAGTCCATTAACAAGAGTACATCTAACCCCTTATCGCGAAAATATTCTGCTATGGCCGTCGCACGTAGTGCACCATGAATTCGTAATAAAGGTGTCGCATCCGCAGGTGTTGCCACAACAACCGATCGCGAGAGGCCTTCCGGTCCTAACGTTTCCTCAACGAACTCTTTGACTTCTCTTCCACGTTCGCCAATTAAACCGACAACGACAATATCCGCCCTGGTATTGCGTGTCATCATGCCCAGCAAGGTACTCTTGCCAACGCCACTTCCTGCAAAAAGGCCCACCCTTTGTCCTTTACCTATCGTTAATAAACCATTGATGGCACGAACGCCCACATCCAGCGGTTGATGAATAGGTGATCGATGCATGGGATTGATGGGTGTGCCCTGAAGAGACACAAATGAATCCAGATGAAGGTCACCTTTTTTATCCAATGGCACACCGGCGCCATCGATAATACGCCCTACCAACCCATTGCCTACCGCAACATCGCCAGTTCGTTGGGTGGGTATTACGCGGCAGCCTGGCCTAAGCCCCTGGATATCGCCAATTGGCATGAGATAGAGTCGTTCATCCGAGAATCCAACGACCTCTGCAGCAACGGAATCACCACCAGGCACTTCAATCAGGCACTGACTGCCGATGGGTGCAACACAACCTTTTGCTTCCAGTGTGAGCCCCACCATCCTAACCAGCCTGCCTTCTACAACGGGCGCAGGTGGCGCGACACCATGACCAAACTGGCTCAGCCGCAAATGAAGGCGATTTCTACGCTGTGTCTGATTGCTGAGCATCGTATTCGAGTGAGGCACTGAGTATCCCATCTATTTGATCATGCAGTCTGTACTGAACAATTGAATCATTCGATTCAAGCCGGCAGTCACCGCGGTTCATTTCCGGATCATGGACGATTCTCCATTGGAGGTCCTCATTGCCAGATAAATAGTCACTGAACGCTGTCGCATCAAGAGGGTTTAGAAAAATGGATGTGTCTGCCTTTTTTTCTGGCAGATTGTTAATGATTTTTTCCACCATTCCCAGCAACAACTCCGGCGAAATGGATATTTCCCTGAGAATAATCTGTTCGGCGATAGTCGTCGCCAGTGCAACAAGATCCTGGGCAATTTGTTCATCAAAGGCCTCTGTTGCACAGCTGAGGGAATTGGCGATTTCGATGAATTGGTTGACCTGTTCTGCAGTTTCGCGCCTTGCGGTATCCACGCCTTCTTTTCTACCCGACTCAAACCCTTCTGCATAAGCCTTATTCAGAATGGCTTCAGCCTTCTCTTCGATCGATGCCCCGCCAGATGTACTATGACCATCTTGACCACCGAGACTCGGGATCTGCCATGGTAAAAATTCCATGTGATCATCCGCAACCCCGGGCTCAGACATATTCTTCATCTCCTTTATCACCGAAGCTGATCTCTCCTTCATCGGCAAGCCGCGCGGCGGTATTGAGAATTTCTTTTTGTGCCCCTTCAACCTCGCTAAGTTTCACTGGCCCACGCATATCAATATCTTCTCGCAACATCTCTGATGCACGGCGGGACATATTGTTGTAGAACTTATTTCGCACTGATTCTTCACTACCCTTTAGCGCCAGTACCAGATTTTCTGTATCAACCTCACGCAGCATTCTTTGTAGCTCTCGATCACTTAGAACCATCAGATTTTCAAAGATGAACATCTTTTCGCGGATCGAATCACTCATTTCTTCGTTATTTTCCTGAATCGCATCAAGGATCGACGTCTCCATATCCGTACCAAGGAAATTTAGAATATTCGCCGCTGTTCTAACGCCATCCACCTCGGAATTGGATGTAAATGTACTGTCCGCTAATTGTTTTTGCATCATTTCGTTTAATTCATCTAGCGCGCCGGGGTTAATAGAATCGAGATTTGCAACCCGCAACATAATTTCCGGACGCTTTTCTTCCGGTAACTGCTTAAGCACCTGGGCCGCATGCTCTCCTTCAAGTGACAAGAGAACAATGGCGCAAATCTGTGGATGCTCATCTTTTATCAATGCGGATACCGCGCCCGGCTCCATCCACTTAAGCGCCTCAAGGCCCTGAGGGTTTTGGGCTTGTAGTATCCGGCTGAGCATACTCTTCGCCTTGTCTTCACCCAGCGCATCATGAAGCACCCTTTTGATGTAGTCATCAGACCCCACCAGATTTGTCGAGCCACTACGCACGGTCTCCGTGAAGTCGCCTACGACATTGGCTATTTTTTCAGGCGACACAGTATTAAGTGTGGTCATCGCCTCCCCTACATTCTGAACTTCCATAGGGTTGAGTTGCCGTAGCACGGACGCAGCTGCTTCTTCACCGAGACTAAGCAGAAACACTGCCGCCCTTTCGGCACCGGTCATTTGATCAAGGTTTTCAGCCATCTTCTTGCACCCATCCTTTAATGACCTGAGCTACTTTGTTCGGGTCTTCTCGTACCATATTTCTCGCACCGATAAGCTGTTGATCGTAGGCTGGCAGCTGTAGTGAATCGCCGCCCATTCCTCCCATCGCGGCTTGACCAGAGAGCGTGATATGTTCATTTCCCACTTCCATGGCAACCCCACCATCTGCACCAACCATGGCCGGCATCGCCCTGTTAGCAACAACAGCACCCGCGGCAGTCAATCGTGTTAGGAGTGGCTTTAGGACACCGAATACAAGTAATACAATGCCTAGCAAGCCGATCACTTGTTTACCGATATTTTGTACCCATGGCTCTTCCCACATCGATGTCTCAATCAATTCTTCGATCTGCGTAGACTCAAGGAAAGGTGCGTTAACAACATTGATGGTATCGCCACGTGCTTCACTGAAGCCAACAGCCTCTTTTACCAGACTGATAATCTGCTGAATCTCTTGCTCCGTGAGCTGCAATCGTTCAACCGAACCATCAGCACGTACCTGCTTGCGATAATCTACAACCAGGGCAACTGACAATCTTTTTACCTTACCCTGGCGTTCCTTAATATGACTGATCGTATGGTCAACTTCATAGTTCCTGGTCGCCCTAACGGTTTTGGCTGGTTGTGCAGACGTTACCTGTGGCTCCAGGATATCAGGGTCACCTTCACCATCATCCTGTTGCGTGACAGCCACAGAGCTGCCTCTCTCTTCTGTTGTTTGTTCGCTCCGTAGTGCCACTGTATTCGGATCGTAGTTCTCGCTGGTTCTCTCGATTGATATGAAATCGAGATCAGCAACCACCTGCGCCCTGACACCTTCCTCGCCTAGAATAGGTACCAAAATCGTCATGATGCTATTAACAAACCTTGCCTCAACCTCCTGGGTCAACTTGTGCTGTTCTGCGCTTGCCATAAGGTCCTTCGACGAATTTTTCTTCGACAATAGCCTTCCATGACCATCGACCAGTGTCACGTCATCATGTTCAAGACCGGGAACGCTGGCGGCAACAAGATAGATCATCCCTGCTAGCTGATCATCATTTAGCGTGCGGCCCGGGTACAGGTTAACCAGTATTGACGCATTAGCCTTGTCACGGTTTCGCACAAAGGCGGATTGTTTTGGAATGGCAAGATGGACTCTGGCTGCTTTTACGCTATCGAGAGTTTCGATCGATGTGGCAAGCTCCTCTTCCAATGCCCGATGATATCTTGCCTTCTCGATGAAGCTGCTGGTCCCTAGTTCCTGCTCTTCGTACAACATGCTAAATCCACGATTCGAAGATGCCGGTAAACCTTCACCCGCAAGCTTCAGCCGAACCTGATGCACCTTGTTCGATGGAACAGATATCAGGCCATTTATTTGGTTAAGTTGATAAGATTCGCCCAGTCGGTCGAGGGTTTGTGTCACCTGGGCAGCGTCCTGACTATCCAGTGCGCCAAATAGCACCGTGTAATCGGGCGTCTGGGACCAGAGAACAATACCGACACCCGAGGCGATGCTAATAGCCAGCCCAATCAGTAGCCCGACCTGCCGTAAAAAAGGCAATTGGCTCAAGGATTTTAAACTGTCGATAATACTGTCCATAGCGTCCCATCTTTTGGTTGTTCTATCTGTAGGTTGTTCTATCTGTAGGTTGTTCTGTCTTATTGTAGTTCTAGCGAGTTTTTAAGCCGCTTTGAATAGATTGCATATACCGACAAGATCAAACTGGCATATTCATTATTTCCTGATAAGCGGATAACAATTTGTTCCGCACCTGATTCATTGCCTGAAACGAAATACCCGCTTTTTGTACCGCAATCATCACCTCTGGGAGTTCGACATTTTCCTGGCCCGCTTCAAAGGCCGCTTTAAGTTCACCCGCTTTCATCTGAGTTTCATTCACCTTGTCAATCGACTGTTGTAAGAGAGCACCGAATTCCAGACCTGCATTCTCGTTGACCTTCGTTCCCTGGGGACCCGCGGCATCTGCGCTGATAGTCCGCATCTGCGCCAGTACCTGGTTGATATCAATATTTGACATTAGCCCCTCTCTTTCATTTTTCTAACATTCATGCATAAACAGGTAGAACCTGACTAGGCACTTAATGCGTCAGCAGTTATCTGGGTTGTGCCTATCAAAGCTTCCTTCTTAAATCTCGCTAATTTGTACCTGAGTGTACGCGGGCTTATGCCCAACCTTTCGGCTGCACCCTGCTTACTTCCTTCGGTCTTGATGGCGTCCAGTATCAGTAGGTGTTCCTTTGCTCGAAGATCGTGTTCCAACAAACCTGTGTCATCTTCACCGTTCGCTGCATTCATACAATCGACTTCATCCATGGGGGGGCCCGTGTCTTCAAAACAAATTTCCGACCCCTTGATCATATCGCCGGTTCGCAAGATTAGTGCCCGCTGTATGACATTCTCCAGCTCCCTGACATTACCGGGCCACCCATGGGCCACCAATTTTTGACGGGCATCCTGGCTTAACGATTGATGTTCGCCTGCTCCAATTGTTTCTAGAAAATGATTGGCGAGTGGAAGGATGTCGCCAGTGCGCTCTCTGAGAGAGGGCAAGTTAAGAGGGAATACGTTGAGGCGATAAAATAGATCCTCACGAAACTCGCCTTTACTCACTTGTTCACGTAGATTTTTGTTGGTGGTCGCTAACACTCGGACATCTAAATCTATTGATGAACTTCCGCCGAGCCTTTCCACCTCTTTTTCCTGCAGAACACGAAGAAGCTTGGCCTGAAGGGAGATATCCATTTCAGATATCTCATCCAACAATATCGTTCCGCCTTCAGCCTGTTCAAATTTTCCTGACCTCGATCGATAGGCTCCTGTAAAGGCCCCCTTTTCATAACCAAAGAGAATCGATTCGAGCATGGATTCCGGTATAGCAGCACAATTAATTGCAACAAAGGGGCCATTTTCCCGCTCTGATTTCCGGTGGATATAGCGGGCAAAAACCTCTTTTCCCGTTCCTGATTCCCCTGTTATCATCACAGTCGCATCTGATCCTGCAACACGATCCGCCAAACGTAAGGCATCTCTGGTTTTCTGATCTTCCGCAAGTAAACCTGAATCGTCCAGGGGAACTGATGCGAATCGACTCGCCACCTCAACCAATACTTCTGCTTCAAAAGGCTTCACAAGATAATCGGCTGCGCCGTTCTTTATTGCATTGACTGCCTGTTCGATTGAGCCAAAGGCAGTGACAAGCACGAAGGGTAAATCTGGTTTAATTTTCTTTACATTTTCAAGGAGTTGATGTCCATCCATGCCTTCCATCTGAACATCGCTAATAACAAGATTGAATTCATCATCCGCTAATTTTGTCAGGGCTTCTGCGCCACCAGAGGCACCAACCGCAGGGTAACCTGCAAATTTGAGTGTCTCGCACATGGCCTCGCGCAATGAATCATCATCCTCGACGATCAGTATATGAGTGAATTCATTCATGAGACCTGCCTTTCCAACTTCGGATGTGAATTATATTTCTTGGCGGAAACCTGGAGTCTAAACTGCGCTCCGCCGCCGGTGCGATTGCGAACTTCAAGATTCCCGCCATGCTCTCTGGCAATGACCGCGGCAATCGCCAGACCAAGTCCGGTTCCACCAGCTCTTGTGGTAAAAAACGGATCAAATATCTTGTCTCGTATATCTGCAGGGATGCCAGGACCATTGTCTTCGATGATAAAGTCAAAACTGTCTTTTCGGTCTAACAACCTAATTTCAACCTTCGGTTGGATGACCATGCCGATAGAATTCTCAACCATATTGATTAGCCCTGACAGAATAGCTTCGCGATTTCCCGACAGAGAAACATCATTCTGCAGGGGGCAGAAGGTTACGATGCCTCCCTTCTTCTCTGACTGAGGTAGAACAGTGGTGATCAATTCCTCCAGCAGGGTATTGACGGAAAAGTAACTCACATTCTGAGTGTCTCCGCGAACAAACATCAGCATGCCATCAATCAGGCTTTCAATATGATGCAATCGATCGATGACTTTCACGATAACCCCGGACGCACGAGACTTGTCTCCGATATTGGCACCTACCTGGGACATATAGAGCAACGCGGTACTCAATGGAGTTCTAAGCTGGTGAGCTAGTCTCGCGGACATTTCACCCAATGCCGACAAACGCTTTTCCCTATTAACCCACTCTTGTAATGTATAGAGCTCTGTCACATCAGTCAGCAATATCACCTGGTTGCCTTGCGCATCGAGCACCCTGTCACAAACAGATACGCGCTTACCACTATTAAACTTCAGATCATGCTTCTGTCCGGTACTTTCAGAACTCACCTCGCCCAGTAGACCAGGCCATTTCTTGCCGATGATCTCTTTTCTTGGACCCAGCATTTCCTCTGCTTCCGGATTAACCTCTTGAATAGTTTGACGAGAATCCACAACCACAACACCACCGGGTAAAACCGCCAACAGGCTTGCAAGCCTGTTGGCAAGTTTTTCCTTTTCAGCAAGTTCCCGCATTCGCTCATGCCTGACCTGACCGAGTTCACGGGTCAACTCGGAAACACGGGTCTCCAGACCTCTATAGGATTC
>CAZAZB010000037.1:0-16637 GCA_964489485.1 uncultured Pseudomonadales bacterium
ACCCGCTGAAGGCTCTTTACCCGCTGAAGGCTCTTTACCCGCTGAAGGCTCTTTACCTGCTGAGGGCTCCCAATCCGCTGAGGGCTCTCAATCCGCTGAAGGCTCTTTACCCGCTGAAGGCTCTACAGATGAGCCCGGCTAAGATCGATGGGTGATGATAGTACAGCGCAGGAACAACTCGCGGGGCTTCGTCAACGGATAGATCTGTTGGATGAAGAAATACTGGCTCGTTTGAATGAGCGTGCAACCTGCGCACTTGAAGTTGCTGAAGTTAAAAAACAGGAATCAGCGGATGTTGATCCTGTTTACTATCGCCCGGAACGTGAATCACAGGTGCTGCGCAGGATTGCGGAGCTGAATCAGGGTCCACTGAGCAATGAGAAAGTGACCCAGGTCTATCGTCAGATCATGTCGGCATGTCTGGCGCTCGAAGAGCCGCTCCGCGTTGCCTATCTCGGCCCGGAAGGGACATTTACACAACTCGCCACGATGAAACAATTTGGTGGTGCTGTGCTGAGTTCACCCATGGTCACAGTAGATGATGTTTTCCGGGAGGTCGCTTCTGAAAATTGTCACTATGGTGTGGTGCCAGTAGAAAATTCTTCAGAAGGTGTTATTAGCCACACATTGGATAACTTTTTGAATTCGTCTTTGCGAATCTGCGGTGAAGTGGAAATTCGGGTCCACCATAATTTGATGATTGCGGAAGATGCAGACGAGGCAGATATCACAAAGATCTATTCCCACCAGCAGACGCTGGGTCAGTGTCGTCGCTGGCTGGACAGTCACTATCCGAATATTCCAAAAATAGCCGCGACCAGCAATGCTGAAGCTGCTCGCCGTGTTTCCACAGAGAAGGATGCTGCTGCAATTGCAGCGGATATTACGTCCGATATCTATGGATTGAAGATTCTGTCGCGGAAGATTGAGGACGAGTCGGATAATACGACGCGGTTTATTGTTGTTGGGCGAGAGGAAGTTGGCGCGAGTGGTAAAGATAAGACGTCGATTATGGTTTCGACGCATAACCAGCCGGGTGCTTTGTACAAGTTGTTGGAGCCTTTTCATCGGCATGGGGTTTCGTTGACATCTATTGAGACGAGACCTTCGAAGACGGGTATGTGGTCTTATGTGTTCTTTATTGATTTTGAGGGGCACAGGGATGATGAGAATATTCGGGGCGTCCTGGATGAAATTGATGGGGATTCTTTGGACGTGAAAATGTTGGGGAGTTATCCCAGGGCGATTAGTCGGTAGGGTCTGAGGCTGCGCGCCCCGATTCTGATATCCTGTCCTCATGCCGATCCGCGCGGGATTGCGGCAGAAATCCCCCAGAAACTAGCGACACGTGTTTATTTTAATTTTGATACCGTGGCAGTCTCGGACAAGCTCCTAGGTAGGTCCCATCGTGTAGGTGTAGGTGTAGATAAATGACAAACTTTATGGATTTAACCCGTGAGGGTATTCGGAAGCTGCATCCCTATCAGCCTGGGAAGCCGGTGGAGGAGTTGGAGCGCGAGCTTGGCTTGAGTGATGTGGTGAAGCTGGCGAGCAATGAGAATCCGCTGGGTCCTAGTCCGTCTGTTGTGGCGAGTCTGCAGGCGGTGTTGCCGGAAATTGCAAGGTATCCGGATGGTAGTGCATTTCATTTAAAGAATCGGTTGAGTGAATTTCTTGGTGTGAAGACGGAGCAGATTACGATTGGTAATGGCTCTAATGACGTACTGGAGCTGCTTGCCCATGTGTTCTTGATGCCGGGCTGTGAGGCGATTGTGTCGCAGCATAGTTTTGTTGTTTATCCGGCGGTGACCATGTCGTCAGGAGCGGAGCTGAAAGTGGTTCCGGCTAAAAACTATTCCCAGGATCTGCAGGCGACGCTGGCGGCCATTAGCGATAAGACGAGGATGATCTTTATTGCGAATCCGAATAATCCGACGGGGACATGGTTGAAGGAAGCCGAGCTAAGGTCGTTCCTGGATCAGGTGAGCGAAGATGTGATTGTTGTGTTGGACGAGGCCTACTTTGAATACGCAGAGGATGCTGATTATCCCGATGGCATTTCACTGACATCGGGCTATTCGAACCTTGTGATAACTCGAACATTTTCAAAGGCTTATGGCCTGGCGGCGCTGCGTGTGGGTTATGCTATCAGTCACCCTGATATTGCGGATTTGATGAACAGAATCCGCCAGCCATTTAATGTGAATGCAATGTCGCTAGCAGCGGCAGTGGCAGCACTGGAAGACCAGGCGCATGTGAAAGAGGCGGTTGCGTTGAACAATCAAGGCATGACGTATTTTGAAACCGAGTGTGAGCGTATGGGCTTAGGTTACATTCCTTCTGCGGGAAATTTTCTGACGGTTGATATGGGGCGCGATGCCATACCCGTTTATGATGCGCTTTTGCATGAAGGCGTCATTGTTCGTCCGATTGGTGTCTATGAAATGCCGAATCACCTGCGAGTGACGGTGGGTACGATGGAAGAGAATGTGCGTTTTGTTGAGGCGCTGGAAAAAGTACTACGCTAATGTCGTTTCTGTTTAAGAAAATTTCGATAATTGGACTTGGCCTGGTCGGCGGGTCGATTGCGGCAGGTGTGAAGAAACGCGGTTTAGTAGAACAGGTGGCAGCCTTTGATGCGAATACAGAATCGCTGCGGCTCGGGTTAGAGAGTGGGTTGATTGATCAGGCATGTGACTCTGTTCAGGGCTGTGCCGATAAAAGTGATCTTGTGGTGCTGGCAGTACCGGTGCTTTCTATGGCACAGGTGATAGAAGGGCTTACCGGTTTCGACGGCATTCTCACGGATGTGGGCAGTGTAAAATCACCGGTAATCGGTGCGATAAGAGATCTAATGGGCGAAATGCCCAAGAAGTTCATCCCGGGCCACCCGATCGCAGGTTCCGAGAAACATGGCGTTATGGCGTCGAATCCCGATTTGTTTGAAAGTCATAAGGTGATTCTAACGCCGGTCGAAGATAGTGACCGGCAAGCCGTTTCAATACTGCAGGTTTTCTGGGAATCCCTGGGGGCGAGGGTTATCGAAATGACGCCCGATCATCACGATGCAGTATTCGCCCAGACGAGTCACCTGCCACATCTGCTTGCCTATGCGTTGGTGGATATGCTGTCGGCTCAGGGTGATTCGCTGGAGATATTTGAATATGCGGCAGGCGGGTTTCGTGATTTCTCAAGAATTGCCGCGTCTGATCCAATCATGTGGCGAGATATTTTTGATGCCAATGGGGATAATGTTCTCCCCATTCTGGATAAATATGTCTAAGAACTGCAAGAGATCAGGGCGATGATTGCCGGGGGTAAAATGGCAGAATTGGAAACTCTCTTTAATCGTGCCAAGGTGGCCCGAGATCATTTTTCTGCTATTAATGAACCCTCTGCCCAGAGAGTGAAATAACGAATGTCTGATTCCTCACCCCCCATGACTTCTGATAAAAGACACGACAAAAGACACGACAACGAACAGGACAAAACACCCGTCATTGCCATAGACGGTCCAAGTGGCTCGGGCAAAGGGGTGATCACACAAAAGCTGGCTGCACATCTCGGCTTTAATATTCTGGATAGTGGGGCTTTGTACCGCTTAATCGGCCTCGCAGCGATAAAGCACGATATACCTCTGGACGATGAAGAAAAGCTTGCGGTAGCAGCAAAAAACCTCGATGTCGCCTTTAAATCCACGGGCAATGCAGAAGAACCGCTGCAGGTCATGCTGGAAGGCGATGATGTGACACGTCGTCTAAGAACCGACGAAGCAGGTGTGAATGCCTCTAAAGTTGCATCTCTTGGTAAGGTTCGGGACGCCATTGGTGAGCTTCAGCGTTCTTTTAAGCAAGCGCCAGGTCTGGTCGCTGATGGGCGGGACATGGGAACGGTGGTATTCACCGATGCGCTGGTTAAGATCTACCTCACTGCCAGTGCCGAGGCACGCGCACAAAGGCGATATAACCAGTTGAAAGATAAGGATATTGGTGTTAGTCTGCACGCCCTTTTTCAGAGCATTCAAGCTCGGGATGAGCGGGATATGAACCGAGAGGTCGCTCCCCTGATACCGGCTGATGATGCAATCATTATTGATAGCACTGAACTGGACATCGACGAGGTGTTTCAACAAGTGCTGACAACGATTAACGAAAAGCTACAATAGTGAGTGAAAAGGGCTGAAAGTCTTGCCTGGCAATAGGTAGTAACAAGTACTAAGTACCAGGTACCAGGTACCAAGTACCAAGTACCAGATAACAAGTATCAGGTAATAAATAGCCGTAGATAGCGCTAAATAGATACGGCTGGTTAAATTCGGGCTAATTCGGAAGCCAACATATTGATTCTTCCGAAGGACACCCATTATTAAATTGACCCACACATGTTGGTGAGTGGTTAGCAAAGGGCGTCCTGCCCGGGATTAAATCAATGAGCGAAAGTTTTGCGGAGTTATTCGAAGAAAGTTTAAAAACCATCGACATGCACGCCGGTTCCATTATCTCCGGTGTCGTTGTAGACATAGATAGTGAGTGGGTCACGGTTCACGCCGGGCTCAAATCTGAAGGGGTCATTCCCAGGGCCCAATTCCTGAGTGAAAGCGGTGAGCTTGAAGTTGAAATCGGCGATACAGTCCAGGTTTCAATGGATGCTGTCGACGACGGTTTTGGTGAGACACGACTGTCTCGCGAAAAAGCCAAACGTGCCGAATCATGGATGATGCTTGAAAATGTCTATGAGAAGCAGGAAGTCATCAAGGGAACCATTAGCGGTCGAGTCAAAGGCGGCTTTACTGTTGAGATACGGGATGTTCGTGCATTCCTGCCGGGTTCACTGGTTGACGTCAGACCGCTGCGCGAAAGCGAGCAGCTGGAAGGCCAGACATTAGAATTTAAAGTCATCAAGCTGGACCAGAAGCGCAACAATGTTGTTGTTTCCAGAAGGTCAGTGCTTGAAGAAGAAAATAGTGCAGAACGCGAAGCATTGCTCGAAAGCCTGCAGGAAGGCCAGGAAGTTAAGGGTATCGTCAAGAACCTCACAGACTATGGTGCATTTGTTGACCTCGGTGGTGTTGATGGCCTGTTGCATATCACTGATATGGCGTGGAAGCGCATCAAGCACCCAAGCGAGATTGTTGAAGTGGGCGGCGAGATCAATGTTAAGATCCTGAAGTTCGATCGCGAGCGCAATCGTGTTTCACTTGGCTTGAAGCAGTTAGGTGAAGATCCATGGGTTGCAATCACCAACCGTTATCCTGAAAACACCCGCACAATGGCGCGCGTCACTAACCTGACAGACTATGGTTGTTTCGCGGAACTCGAAGAAGGTGTTGAAGGTCTGGTTCACGTTTCAGAAATGGATTGGACCAATCGCAACATTCACCCATCCAAAGTTGTGCAGGTTGGCGACGAGGTTGAGGTCATGGTACTCGACATCGACGAGGAAAGACGTCGAATCTCTCTGGGTATCAAACAGTGTATCGGTAATCCATGGGAAGAGTTCTCTACCCAGCACAACAAGAACGACCGCATTAAAGGCTACATCAAGTCCATTACAGACTTCGGTATTTTCATTGGTCTCGAAGGCAATATTGATGGTCTGGTTCACTTGTCAGATATTTCCTGGAATGAGCCTGGCGAAGAAGCGGTACGCCAGTTCACGAAAGGTGATGAGATCGAAACCGTTATCTTGTCTATCGATGCAGAACGGGAAAGAATCTCTCTTGGCTTGAAGCAATTGGAAGAAGATCCATTCTCTAATTATGTGGCTATCAACGAGCGCGGCACCATTGTCATGGGAACTGTGAAGGAAGTAGATCCGAAGCAGGCCGTTCTCACCATGGCTGAAGAAGTCGAAGGAATCCTGAAAGCTTCTGAAATCAGTGTTGATCGTGTCGAAGATGCCAGAAATGCTGTGAGCGTTGGTGAGGAGATTGAGGTCAAGATCATCAGTGTTGACCGCAAGAACCGTATGCTGAGTGTGTCTATCAAAGCGAAGGACATGGCCGATGAAGAGTTGGCCGTCAAAGAGCATCGTGAATTGGAGACAGAAGTCACGCCTACCACGATCGGTGATTTGATCAAGCAGCAGATGGACTCCAAGTCTAGCGATTAGCAGTATGACCAAATCGGAACTGATTGAGAAAATAGCTGCGGTACAAACGCAGCTATCCCCCAAAGATGTGGAACTGGCCGTCAAGATGATGCTGGACCACATGGCGGTGGCACTTGCCGAAGGAGATCGAATCGAGATTCGTGGCTTCGGCAGTTTTTCTCTTCATTTTCGGGCGCCAAGGTCAGGCCGTAATCCCAAAACGGGTGAGAAGGTTCTGCTGGATGGTAAGTATGTCCCGCATTTCAAGCCCGGTAAGGAATTACGCGAAAGGGTTAATCTGGGCTTGCAGAATGAAGCAATCGAGGGACAGTTTACTTAATTCACAACGAAATCTTAAGTTCCGAAGTTCGAGGAGAATTAAGTAAACTGTCCCGAATACTGTCCCGAATAGCAATAAAAATGGCGCCATCAGGCGCCATTTTTGTCTTTCGACTGAAGTAGTATAATTAACGTTAAACTATTGAAAGATACGTTTGTCACAATAGATGACGGAATCTTCTCACCGGATACGACATGACATTGATTAAAAAGTGGCTCTTTCGCCTGATTCTGTTGGTTGTTTTTATTCTGGCAATGCTGGCCGCCTCAGATAACAGCACCCAGGTGCCTTTGACCTTTTTAGAATACACAACGCCTGTCTGGCCGATATCCTGGTGGATATTGGGGGCTTTTGTGATTGGCGTTCTGTTCGGAACAGTGCTGAATACCTGGTCTAATACAAAGCTTCGCCTTAATGCGCGCAGTGCCAACAAAGAAGTTGCGAAAGTAAATCGTACCCTTGAAAAGACGAGTGATGATACGCCTCAACAACAAAATGCGTCCTCTTCCAGGGTACTTTTAGAACAGAATTAGACTAATTCAACACGCTGGTCGACTAAGGTGAGTGAACAGTCTATTTAAGAAAACGTAGATTCAAAAACGAAATTTGTTAGTAAAGAAGTTTGTTAGTAAAGAAGTTTATTAGCAAAAATGGGTTAAGCAGGTAAATTGTGGAAACGTGGCTCCTCTATCTATTGATCGTTGTCGCTATCGGCTCAGGCTGGTGGCTAGGACGGCGTGAGCGCACAAAACGTTCCGCCACTGCGATGCCGAACTACTTCGAAGGTTTGAACCATCTGCTTAATGAAGAACCAGACCGTGCCGTGGCGACTTTCATTAACGACTTGGAAGTCAACGCTGAAACCCTGGAGACGCATCTTGCGTTGGGTGGTCTTTTGCGGCGTCGAGGAGAGATTGAAAAGGCGGTTGTCGTCCATGAGAATATTCTTAGCAGAGCAAGTCTCGATACAAAATCCATTCAGCAGGTGCAGTTGGAGCTGGCAAGAGACTACCTGCTGGCGGGACTATTGGATAGAGCAGAGGTTCTTTCTGTAGAACTCGCCCATGCCGATTCGACAGTTCGAACGGATAGCCTAAAAATCACGCTGGAAATCTATGAGCGAGAAAAAGAATGGGCACAGGCGATAGAGGTAGCGAAATTACTGGCAGTTGGCGATGATTCAGAAAAGTACGAGAAGTCGATTTCGCACTATTATTGTGAGATTGCTGAAGACCAGCTAAAGAAGTTCAGAAACGATGAGGCACGGAGCGCCATCAGTGATGCGATCGGTCATGATGCCAATAACCCTCGCGCATTACTCATTCACGGTCAGGTGGACATCAACGAGCAGAAATTCAATGATGCCATTAAAGTATTGCAACGCATTGTCAATCAGGACCCGGTTTATGTGCCCGAATCTCTGGACCAACTTGAGACTGCCTATCAAGGCAGCGATAAATCTGAGGAGGAATTCCGGGATTACCTGATGTCCTGTCTGGATGTGACACCATCGATCTCGATTGTGCTGACAGTTGCCGGAAGCATTCGTGATGAATTTGGCGATGAAGCTGTGGCCAAGTTTGTTGCTGATCATCTAAAGAAAAATCCCACCGTGCGGGGCTTAACGCAGCTAATTGATCTGCATATCGATAACACCCATGGTATCGCGAAACAAAATCTCGCCATACTTCGAAGCTTCGCAGAAGCGCTGGTGGCAGACAAACCTGCCTATCGCTGTGAGGCATGCGGTTTTGAAGGCAAAAAAATGAGATGGCATTGCCCCAGCTGCAAAGACTGGGCAACGATCAAGCCGATCTTCGGACTGGAAGGCGAGTAAGCGCCCGCGAAACTGTTATATCAGTCCTTTCGATTCGTTCATAACTTACAACCTTTCACCTTCCCTTCCTCCTGATTCTTCAGACTTCTCCTACATTCCTTCGCTAGCGCCAGTGCTAACTTGATCTTGCTTTTAAGAAGCATGACTTTTTAATTTTAAGAATGTAATACAACCCAAATTGGGAAAGGGAGAATCAAATGAAAGCAAGAAATCTTTTCGTCTCGTTCGTCGCTGTACTCGCTATTTGCTGGACGAATGTCCTCTTTGCAGAGGGTGGGGGGCAAACCGAAGTTGCGATGGCGCAAACGACGGTCAACATCAATCAGGACGATGCACAGACCATGGCATCAGTATTGAGTGGCGTTGGTTTGAGTCGTGCCCAGGCAATCGTCGCCTACCGGGAAACGAATGGTAAATTTTACGCCGCCGAGGAATTATCAGCAGTTCGTGGTATTGGTCCGGCAACTATTGCCAAGAACGAAGGCAGGATTGTTATTAAATAGTTTTTGACAGCCTCTACCGGGTTTCAAACCTTCAAGGTCGCCGTTTGTGCGGCCTTTTTTTGGTGTCACCTTTATATACCACTTGTTTTAGTACGGCATTTTTTATGTAGCCCGTCTTTTATGTACAATAGCGTCTGGTCATTTGCTAGTGAACCCCCCTTGCTGACACTATCTCTGGTTTTTCTTCTGTCAATGGACATATCCTGGTGAACCGGATAGAAGAAACCCTGCCACGGCGTGTCCTGCCTATCGTTTTGTTGCTTCTGTTAACGGTTATTTTCTTCTATCCTATTATATTTCAGGATAAAACCTTCTATGCATTCGATGTCCTGCAGAACTATCCACCCTGGCAGGGTACCGGTGAGCAAAGAGACGCTCATCCCGTAAACAATCAACTGATTACTGATCCGTTGAACATATTTTATCCAGCACACGAAACCTATCAGCAGGGCCTTCGCGATGGTGTGCTTCCTTTCTGGAATCACAGGCTTTTCGCTGGCACGCCTTTTACACCTTACTTCGGGTCGCCTATTCATTACTTTTTGTTTTCTACTCTTTCCATTTCGGTTGCTCATGATCTTCTGTTGTTCCTGCACATGGCAGGGATGGCATTGATGATGTATTTGTATTTGAAGAAACTCAATCTGGTGACAAGCGCGGCGCTATTCGGTGCCATCTCGTGGATGTTTAATGGCTATGTCATGGTTTGGTTTGAATTTGAAAATGTCGCCATGATGGCGCTGACATTGCCCGGTACTCTATATTTTATTGAACGGTGGTTCCGCCGCAGGTCCTGGGCCAATTTTCTGGGTCTCAGTGGTATCTTGTCCCTTTCCATGACATCGGGCTACGCCCATCTGCTGATTTATCAGCTACTGCTCGTTGGTGCCTATGTGGCATTTCGTTACTTTACCTTAACGCCGGGTTTCTTCGCAGAGAGCATCTCACAGCATGCGCGCGCATTGTCTGGTCCGGCACTTGCACTGCTTGTTAGTCTTTTAGCCGGTTCGCTGTTCATAAGCAGCCATCTATCCCTGATGGAAGAGGGGCACAGAGAAGCCATTCCTTTTGATACCTTGTATGAGTCGACAGGGAAACTACCGGGGCGTTATCTCATCACACTTGTCTTCCCTTATTTTTATGGTAGCCCAACTCTTCGCGACGGGTACCTCAATTTCACCCCGAAAGACGATCTAACTGCCTATCCTTACAACAACTTTAATGAACTTTGTGTCTATGGTGGCATTGTTACCCTGTTGTTTGCATTGATAGGCGTGCTCTATAGCAAGTGGCTCTCTGGCGGGCGATTTTTCGTTGCAACCTATGCCATTGGTCTTGCCATTGCAATGGGCTCGATCATCTATTGGCCATTCGCAACCTTCGTGCCTGGTCTAAGCCTTTCCACACCCACGCGGATCCTTTACATCAATGCGTTTGCCCTTTGTGTGCTGGCAGCCGGCGGTATGCATGTGGTGTTGACGCGAATGAATCGAGCCAGGTGGCCTATCATCGTTTCTATCCTGGCACTGGTCTTTCTTAGCTTCGGTACAGTGCTGTTCATGCAAGAACCGATTCTGCAACGAGCGACCATCGAAGACTGGATGCAGGCGTACCAGCTTCCCTGGTCCCGGCTTGCACCTGTGCTGGAATCGCACTTCAATTATTCATCAATGACTTTTCTGCAACCATTAAGCTTGCTGGTTTCTGCCTCTATACTGTTGTTGGGCTTTCTCTATGCCCCGAAAAGCTGGCAGCCTATCTTAGTGTCTCTGCTCTTTTCCCTCATGGTTTTTGATCAGGCTGGCTTTGGCTGGAATTACAATAGCCGCGTGGACCGCCAGACGATCTATCCTGAAACCCCAGGCATCAGGTTTCTTAAAAATGATAAATCCCTGTTTCGTGTGGCAACAATGCCAGAATTCTTACCCAACAGTTTGTTGCCCTTCGGTATCGAAGATGTGGGCGGCTATTCATCATTTTTCCCCCGGCGTTTCGGTGAGCTCATACATCTTGCACAAGAACCAAAATTAACCGGGCCTCAAGGGATCAGGCTTAAACAGTGGTACAACTTCGAATCTCTCGAATCACCGATTTTCAGTATGTTAAATACAAAATATCTTTTGGCTGCACCAGGTTCTTCACTCGACGCTGCCATTTACGCTGCGACTGACAACAAGAACAAAAATAACCTTGAGCTTGTATACAAGGGTGAAATGGATATCTATGAGAACAAGCGGGTACTGCCCAGGGTTTACTTTGTACCACAGGCGATCTATGCCGAGGACAGAGCGAACGCCTACCGAATGATGGCGAGCCATAATGTTGAGGACTTCATGACGACGGTCATCATTGAAGGAGACAGGCCCGTCTCCGATAATTCGTTCAATGATTCGCCCAGCAAGTTGATTCAATACCAGAATGTGGAGAACAATAAAGAGATCATTCAGTCTGTTCACTACCAGACGAACAAGATCACCCTGTCGGCAGATGTCCAACAGAAAGGATTTCTTGTTATCTCGACAAACTACCACCCGGACTGGCAGGCATCAATTGAAGGGAAAAATGGATTGCGTATAGTGGAACCCCGACTCGCGAACTACAGCGTGATGGCTATTCCTGTCATCCCGGGGAAACAGGAGGTCGCGTTAAGTTTCGAGCCCACCAGGCAGATCGCCGGTTTATATTTAAGTGCATTGGTCTGGATACTGCTATTGGCTGCGATGCTTCATTCTGTTGTGAAATACATGCTTGGAAGATTTAGAGCCAGATCGTCGATGAGCCAACGATGAACTGGCGAAAATCTGTTCTGTGGGGATTGTTGCGATTATCGGGAAGTCAGGTGCCAGATCGTTATGCCAGAATTCTGGATCTTGCAGAAGGCGCCAATAGCATTGCACAGTGTCAAGCCAGCCAACACGAACAGTTGGCCAGGTTGCTGCAACACGCCTGCAAGAATGTCCCCTACTATCAGAAGATATTTTCACTGGATGAACTCGTCAGTCCGGATGGGCGAGTTGATATCGATGCATTTCAACGTCTCCCTCTACTGGGGAAAGTCGAAATGCGCCGTGACTTCGCAGCGTTGCAATCTGTTGATACAGCCAATCGACACCGATTTGAAAATAGCTCAGGCGGGTCTACTGGCGAGCCTGTTCGTTTTATTCAGGATAACGCCTATCGTGACGGCGATATCGCGGCGACCCTGTTTCTATTCCACCAGGCGGGCAAAGAAATCGGTGAGGCGGAACTCAAACTCTGGGGTAGTGAACGGGATATCGAGCTGGGTTCTCTTGGTTGGCGCCAAAGCATTGAAAACTGGCTTTACAACAGAACGCTTGTTAACAGTTTCCGGCTCACCGAGGCGGGGATGTTTAATCTGGTATCTCGATGGAATGCAAAGTGCCCGGTTGTCGTCTGGACCTATGTGGATTCCATCTTCGAATTTGCGCGATTTATCGAGCAGAAAAAAATCAAGCTGACACCGCCAAAAGTGATCATCACAACGGCGGGTACACTTGATCAGACGGTCAAAGATTTCCTTGAAAAGATATTCCAGACAAGGGTGCTCAATCAATACGGTTCCCGTGAAGTCGGTGTGCTCGCCTGCGAGGAACCGGGAGGGGGAGCACTAAAATCAGGAGGGCTTAGACTATTCGAATGGAAGCATTATGTGGAGATAGTCGATGACGATGGTGCGCCTTGTTTAGCCGGTCAGGAAGGTAATATTATTGTCACCTGTCTGGAGAACTATTCAATGCCGCTGATCCGGTTCGCCATTGGCGACCGGGGTGTCATGATAGAAGACGGCGGGCAAACAAGATTGGCCAAGGTTACCGGTCGGATCACAGACCATTTTGTCAGCCAGGATGGCTCGCTTATTCACGGTGAGTATTTCACCCACCTATTCTATTTTAAGCCTTGGGTACGCCGCTTCCAGGTTGTTCAGAAAAGCTACCACGAGGTTATCTGCTTCGTCGTGCCAGAAAGCGAGCCCCCCTCGAGCGACCTTGCTATGATTAAAGGGAAGATTCAGCATGTCATGGGGCAGGAATGTCAGGTGCATTTTGAAATGGTCGATACCATCGAGCCAAGCAAGAGTGGAAAGTATTTGTACACCCGCTGCGATGTAAAAAGAGACTAGTATGAAGCCCGAAGCCACTTTGACAGCCGTGACCATTGACAACCCGAATTCGGGGTATCCAGCGGCGCCATTCAATCCCCCGAAAGAATATCCTGAATTTGCCGGATCCAGACTCTCACAGGAACAGACCTGCGACCCGGATAACCAGGTCTATGGCCAGGTTCGGCAATTGCTGATTGATCTGGAAATGGATCAGGAGCACATCGGCACACCGGAGTGGCGCCCCTTCAGACATCTGGTGAAACCGGGCGGCAAGGTCACCATCAAACCAAATCTGGTATTCCACGAGCATCCACTTGGTGAACCAGGGTTCCTGTCGATGGTGACACATGCCTCCGTTATTAGACCGGTCATTGACTATCTGCTGCTTTCAACCGATGGAGATGTGGAAATCACCATCTGTGATGCACCGCTTCAGTCTGCCGATCTACAGAAGATTCTGACGGGTAATGGACTTGCCGCGCTGCTTGCCTTCTATGAAGGAACATCTGCGAATGTTCGTTTCAATGACATTCGCTGGGAAGTGTCTGAACTGGATGATGAAGGCTTGATTGTCTCGCGCCTGCCCGGTGAGCGGGATGCCAAGGGCTACGCTGTGGTGGATCTGGCAGAGCGTAGCGCCTTCACACCCATCATTGATAAGTCCGCACAGTTTGAGATTACAGATTATCCCAGTGGCACGGTGGCGAAGCATCACAACGCGCAGAAAAACGAATATCTGATCGGAAAATCTATTCTCGACAGCGACCTGTTTATTAATATGCCGAAGCTGAAAACCCATCGAAAAGCAGGGATCACCGTCGCCATGAAAAACCTGATCGGCATCAATGGTGATAAATCCTGGATTGCGCACCACCGAAAAGGCTCTACAGTGTTTGGCGGCGATGAGTTTGACCATTTCAGACCAGTGGAATATTTCAAGTGGCACCTCAATGCCCGATTGAAAACAACCCGGTCTGGCATCGCTGTCAATCGCGTGCTTCGAAAAATATACCGGCGAATATTCTGGCAAGGCCAAAGCATCAAAGATAAACAATATCAGGATGGTGCGCAAACAGGGGTTATGGAAGGAAGCTGGAGCGGCAACGATACGCTCTGGCGGACCATTCTTGATCTTAACCATACCATCATGTTCGCGGACACCGATGGTCAGTTGCATGACGAACCACAACGGCACTATATGGCGATTGTCGACGGTATCATGCCGGGTGATCAGAATGGTCCAATGGAACATCGGCCAAGAAAAGACGGGATTCTAATCGGCGGTTTCAACCCTGTGGCGGTGGACTACACCGCTGCAAGCGTTATGCAACTCAACTGGCGGGCTATTCCGCAAATTGCCCGTGCGATTCGTAACAAGTTCTATCCGCTGTTTGATCACGACATAGAAGAGGTGCGAATTAAGGCTGCATTTCACCTGGATAAAATGCCAATAACACCCTTCAGGGTCCCCAAGGGCTGGGCTGTTTTGGAGCCGGATTCTCAGTCAGATATAGCCGCTGAATAGGACGAAAATTCTATTGCGTGTTCGTGAATTCGTAGAAGGCACCAATCATAGCGCCTAAAATCTGAAGGCTGAACAATAGCAGAGAGAGCGTAAATGCAAGGGTGAAGTCGACTCCAAATAACCCGAGCAAGCCAACAAAGCCCAGTTCCCGGACACCGATACCAGAGATTGAGATAGGCAGGAAGGTAAGTATCGAAATGATGCCAAGTATCCAGGCGATATCGTAAATCTCAATGCCCATATCCAGATGAGTAGACAGCAAGAAAATGAGCAGGATGAGGATTGCCTGGAACAGGGTGCCGAGCAGGATGCTAGCCAGGAGTGAAAGAGGTGCGTTCGAATAGTGCCTGAGATGTTCAATTAGCAACATGGCCTTTGGCATCTGGCGGTGCAGGTAGGCGATTGGACTCATGGTCAGACGAATAAGGTACTGCGCGGCATTAAAGACGAACGGAACCTGAAGAAAAAGCGTTAGCGTGCTAAGAAGTACGACACTGATACCAGCAGGGATAAGAATGACGGTTGCCAGATCCTGGCGGCTTAAGATGGCACCAGCGAAGGTGAGTATAGACAGACCGATTAGACCTGTTATTCGATCAACAATCACTGATGCTGCAATTTCTTCTGCACCTTTTTTACCTTTCGCCAATCTCCAGGTTTTAGCTATTTCCCCTGAAACCTGCCCGGGAAGAATAAGCGAGTAAAATGCACCGATGAAATTAAATTTTAGCAATCGCATGAATTTTATTCTGGGTAACAGGAGGTGCCATTTGATAGCGTTGACACCATAGGATAGTAGAAACAAACAAGTAGCAGACAGATAGATTAAGGGGCTAATGGATAGAATGCTGTGAAGGATTGTAGCCGGTTCAGTAAAAAACAGGAGAAACCCAAATATTGAAACGGAAACAAAAAGTTTGAAGAAGAATGATCTATTCTTTTTCGAAAAGTCCAACGAATTGATCCCCCATTTTCTTTTCTGATGAGAGTCTAAATAGAGCGTATAGCAGATGGGCAACAAATTTTTGCTTGCGGCCATACTTCCCCTGCGTGAATGTACTGCTCGCGGCATTGGTGACATTACAGATCTCACGATAAATTGGAGAGTAAAATGGGAAGCCCGCGTACAGAATACTAACCGGCCTGAATTGGTGCTCTGAAAGAAAGGCTTCTACTTCACCGGGTTGAAAATTTCTGAGATGACCCACGTTCACCTCAAATGGCCGCATTCTCCCCGTTGGAAAGGACAATAATAAATAGCGATTGCTTGCGCCAACCATCTTCAACAATAGTCCTTGCCAGTCCTCTACATGTTCGAGCACTTCAAAGCAGGAAATTGTATCGAATTGTTCTTTAAGGGCTGAAGACTCCAGATCTTCCCTGAACTGGATATTGCCTCGTGCATTAACCTGTTGCGCAATTTCAATGGCAGTTGAGGAGAAATCGATACCCATAAAGTGACAGCCGGGTATCTTGTCAGCAAGATGGGCAGTATTGGTTCCTTCACCACAACCGACATCCAGCCAGGTATTGATAGAGGCGGTATCTGCACTTTGAAGTATCTTGTTGATGAGGTATCGCAGCCAACGACTGGCTGGACCATAGATTTTCATGTCTGCCCAGTCTTGCCAATTGTCGTCGTACAAGTCTTTAGAAGAAAGCATCAGGTCAGTATATCCAGATATTGCTGCGTGGTTGATGTCCAGGAATAGGACGCGACCATCTTGTCCCTGGCGTTCTGTCTGAGGCTGCTGACGATTTCAGTTTGCTCGTGGATCATTGCAAGTTTTCTCTGGAATTCTTCTGAGTCACCCAGCTCAAAAAGAAAGCCCGTTACGCCATCGCTGACCAGTTCATGGTTACCCATGACATCGCTTGCCAGAACAGGTGTTCCAGATGCCATGGCCTCCAGTAAAACATTCGGCATTCCTTCGTAAAGCGAAGGATTTACCAGGCAATCAGATATCTGATAGAGCCTTTTTAACTCGTTTTTGTCCAGCCAATCGCGCCAGATAATATAATTGTTGATACCCAGAGTCGTCGCAAGGTTTACCAATTTTTCTTTTTCCGGGCCATCGCCAACCATCGTTAGTTGTGCGGTAGGGACAGTTTTTTGAAACTTTGCAAACTCCGTCAGGAGGAAGCCAGGGTTTTTTTGCCCATGCAATCGCCCGACAAATAAAATAACAAACTTATCCGTTCTGGCAGATGAATCCAAA
>CAZAZB010000038.1:0-16630 GCA_964489485.1 uncultured Pseudomonadales bacterium
ACAAGAAGCCATTTTCATCCGACAAGAAGCCACTCGCGGGCATAGAAACATCACTAATCGAGACATCCCTAATCGAGACATCGCCTATCGGCGCAAATGATCTCGCACCGGAAAAAATTGAAGATCTGTGGCAGCGGGTTCGCCTTGGCTTTAAACTTGAACACGAGACTGACAGGAAAAGAGTTCAACAGGAAATAGACTGGTATAGACGACATCCCGAGTATATCGACCGGGTGACAAAACGCGCCAGTCGGCATCTTTTTTATATTGTGGAGGAACTCGAAAAGCGAAACCTTCCACTGGAAATTGCCCTGTTGCCTATTGTCGAGAGTGCCTTTGACCCCTTTGCCTATTCTCATGGGCGGGCATCCGGCCTATGGCAATTTATACCGCCTACCGCTCGCCTCTACAAGTTGAAGATTGATTGGTGGTACGACGGTCGACGGGATGTTGTTGATTCAACCGATGCCGCTATCGCTTATCTTGAGAAGCTCCATTCCCTTCTTGACGACGACTGGCTTCTGGCACTGGCTGCATACAATTCCGGGCAGGGTAATATTGGAAAGTCAATCAGGCGCAATAAACGCAAAGGAAAACCCACTGATTTCTGGTCTCTGCGTGTCCTACAGGAGACGCGCTCTTATGTTCCCCGACTCCTTGCTATCAGTGAGATAATTGCCAACCCCGACCATTACAATATTGATCTAAAACCAATCAAGAATTCTGCCTATTGGACAAAAGTGGACATCGGTTCCCAATTGGACCTTGGGCGGGCCGCGGAACTTGCAAGCATGACCCATGAAGAACTCTATCGATTGAATGCAGGTTACAATCAATGGTCGACGCATCCCGATGGACCCCACCGCTTGCTCATTCCGGTTGAAAAGGCCGAGGCATTTACCCAGGCACTGACAGATCTACCCAAGCAGAACAGGATGGCGTGGAAACGCCACAAGATCCGTGAAGGAGAAAGCCTGGGCACCATCGCAGCCCGTTACCATACAACCATTGAATCAATCAGAACGATCAATAACATCAGCGGTAATCTGATTCGAGCAGGCAAGTACCTGACGATTCCAGTGGCCTCTACCAGCACCACCTATCAGATGACATCTAATGCGCGACTCGAACATAATCAGGCTGGCCTGACGAAGAAATATGGTCAGGATCCCATACGATACACAGTCGTTAACGGTGACAGCTTCTGGGACATCTCGAGAGAACACAATGTAGGTATGCGGGAACTGGCCAAATGGAATGGCATGGGCACCTCAGAGATGCTGAAGGCCGGAAGGCAACTATTAATCTATAAGCAACCCGTCCAACAGATAGTCGCGAGTCCACGGTCAGATGTGATACGCAAAGTGAATTACAGGGTGCGCCGGGGTGAATCACTGTCGCTGATCGCCAACAAGTTCAATTTGTCCGTCAACAAAATCAAAGGCTGGAACCAGGCCCTGTACGATCAGAAATATATCCAGCCAGGCGACAAAATAACCCTATATGTGGATGTAACCGCGACGGAGTAGTTGCTAATGATCTCTTCAATAGTGAATTACAAGTAGTATTATTGAGCATGTTCTTTTGGGGTGTGTTCTTGCAGCAGACTCGAGGCCAGGACGGCCGAAAGTCAGGCCCCATGGATGGGTGGGGACGCCTAGTCTTACGCCGGTGCGGCAAGTGCACGCCCCGAACGAACATGCGGACTCTTCACCTACTCCTTCTAGTTCTAATTATTACGTGATATCGAGGCGTCTACCAACAGGCTTTCCTGGAACTCTTGATAATCATTATTTCCCTGACGAGTTGCCAGCAGCCTTTGTAGCCCTGCCAACTCTCTCGCACCAATCAAGCCATCTTTCACATTCCGGACATTCGTCACGCTAATCACCGCAACACCTCCATCAGCCAATCGGGTATAACCAACCGACTTGTTCCCTTGAAGCGGTTTCGGCAAGGAGAATGCTTTCCGATTAATGGCCGGGTCCATTGCCACCTGATTCCTATTCGCGGCACCGACGACCTCCCACTTCAGACCATATTGATCAGCGACATACCGGGTGATGGAACCACTCTCTAACATGGCAACCATCTCTTGGGCCCGGGACTCAGCCAATTCACTCGCATTTTTTAATTTAAGGATATTGACGATCTGATCTCTAACGATATCCAGGGCTTGTGCTTCACTCGGGCGATGTTCTTTAACACGCAATACCACATGATCATTCGCGTTAATCTCGATCACGCTACTATTATTCCCATCGATGAGCACATCTGCACTGAATGCTGCAGCCATAATACTGGCATTCGCTGCGATCCCTTCCCCTGCATCACGTGAGATAAGCCCGGTCTGTTTTATTTCCAGGCCAAGCTCTTCAGATGGGTCGAGCAAATCCTGTGATTCAAAAGCTAATTCATCCATCTTTGCAGATCGTGTTACGAATATGTCTTCAGCCAGAGACTCTTTGTAGTCTTTTTCTACCTGATCACGAATCTCCGCGAGTGCAGGTGTTTTGGCCTCTTCCACACCGAGCAGTTTGATAATATGAAACCCAAATTCCGTTAACACGGGTTCCGAAACCTGATTCAATTCCAGCGCAGATGCGACTGCTTCAAATTCTTCAACAAATGTACCGGCTTCGTTAAAACCGAGGTCACCACCATTTTGAGCACTTCCCGGATCATCAGAATTTTCCTCGGCGAGTTTGGAAAAATCACCACCATCGATGATGCGAGCGTAAATCTCATCCACTTTCTTGCGGGCATCTTCTTCGGCTACATCATCACTCACTTCTATTAAAATATGAGCGACCCTGCGACTTTCGTCCGTTGCATAGATATCTTTTGTTTCTTCATAGAAGGCAACAAGTTCTTCTTCACTAAAGTCTACTTCATCAAGAAGATCACTCCGCTTAAGTTCGAGATATTCCAGGTTGATCAATTCTTCGGTGACGAAATCTGCGGCATTGTCATCGTAGTAGTTTTGAACTTCCGCATCATCAACAGTGATATCCTTCACAAGATCGTTAACATCTTGTTTTAGAAAAGCAATATCGCGAGTTTGTTGCACCAGACTTCGAGCATATTGCACTTCCTTGTTCGTCAGGAACGCAGAACCCCGAATAGCCGTTGTTAGCTGTTGAAACTCCTTGTCTCGCCGCATTTCATTTCGGTAAGTGACCGGGGTGAAACCTGCACTTCCAATGACAAGTTGAAACTGTTGTGGATTAAATACACCATCAACCTGAAAAACCTCGGTCGCTACTATTTCTTCATCAAGTGCAGCATCGCTGAAATATAGCTTTAGGTCCTCCACGACCTGGGATAACAACTTTCTGGTAATGAGGGATTGCAAAACATCACCGCGCAACTGATCTTCGTTGATTGTCTGGGGGTCAATATTTTGCGCCAGCATAATGCGGCGATTGCGTTCAACGGCAACCTCCATTTCTTGTTGTGTAACATCGTCGCCATTCACCGTTGCGACCTTGGCAACCGGCGCAAGAAATGTCGTAATTGAGCCAAAACCAAATAGGGCAAATACGACGATGATTAGGCCGACAATTATCTTTGTGACGAGACCCGTAGAATTGTCCCGGATTTGCTGAATTCCCATTTCCTTCCTCGTAATTTACTTGCTGCATTCGCAGCCAAACCATTATTCGCGTACTGGGTCTCTGCTATCAGGATTGGTGAGAGCCAGGCTAGCAGGTTGATGTTCGCCACAAAATCCAGACGACGCCGAATCGACCTCTTTGAAATTTTCACAAAAAATGGCGCATCAAAGATGCGCCATTTTAAAGAGCGTCCAATCTATAACGCTTATAGCATCACTAACTTAATTGTACCGCTAAAGTTGTACTGCTAATACCAATCTAGCTGTTTACAGCATCCTTAAGTGCTTTACCGGCCTTAAAGGCTGGTACTTTTGCAGCTTTGATTTGAATCTCTTCACCCGTTTGCGGATTGCGACCTGTTCGCGCTGCCCGATCCCGAACCGAGAATGTTCCAAAACCAACTAAAACAACAGAATCACCACCTTTAAGTGAGCCCGTAATGGAATCGATCATCGAATCCAAAGCTCTGCCAGCAGATGCCTTGGTAATATCTGCCGATGTAGCGATGTTCTCAATCAGTTCTTGTTTATTCACTCTCTACCCCTTTTCTTATCGTAGTTTAATTGTTTTGCAATTCCGTTTGCGTTACCCCGAAACCATGAACAACCTTATACCAATTGGGTAAAATGGCTGTCAAGGTAAATGTCCTAATGAGCACTAATTCTGTGGTCTTCATCGCTTTCGGGTCCAGATTCAGAATCGGTCTTGGTACCAAGAGGCCCATCAAGAGCAGAATCCAGATTTTCTTCGAGGGGTTCCGGCATTCGCTGTAGCGCAACTTCCAGAACTTCATCGATCCATTTCACCGGTGTGATCACCAGATCCCCCTTTATGTTATCAGGAATCTCTTTCAAATCGCGCTTGTTTTCGTCGGGAATTAAAACTTCTTTGATGCCACCCCGGTGCGCTGCAAGCAATTTCTCTTTTAAGCCACCAATGGGTAAAACCTGACCTCTCAGTGTAATTTCCCCTGTCATGGCGACGTCTGATCTGGCGGGTATACCAGTAAGCACAGAAACCATAGCCGTACAGAGGGCAATTCCCGCACTGGGTCCATCTTTTGGCGTGGCGCCTTCCGGCATGTGAATATGGAGATCATACTTCTCATGAAAATCCTGGTTGATACCCAGTACAGTCGCTCTACTACGTACGACCGTCATGGCCGCCTGAATAGATTCCTGCATCACATCCCCTAGAGAGCCTGTCTGGGAGTGTTTGCCCTTGCCCCTGACGGCGACAGCCTCGATGGATAACAGCTCACCACCAACACTGGTCACCGCAAGGCCCGTCACCTGACCGATCTGGTCTTGTTCTTCGGCACGACCAAAATTGAACTTACGTACGCCGGAATAGTTCTCCAGGTGCTCGCCCGTCACATCAAGGGTCTTCAGTGCCTTCTCGTCCGACAGAGCACTTTCTTTGACCACCTTTCGACAAATTTTGGCGATCTCACGCTCGAGTCCACGAACACCCGCTTCGCGACTATAATATCGAATCAAATCAGTTACTGCTTCATCGCTGATGGACAACTCACCTTTTTTCAGTCCATTGTTTTTTAGCTGTTTAGGAATCAAATAGCGCGATGCAATATTGACCTTCTCATCTTCTGTGTAACCGGGTATACGTATTATTTCCATACGATCTAGCAATGCCGTAGGAATATTCATGGAATTGGATGTACAAATGAACATAACCTCAGACAGATCATAGTCCACTTCCAGATAATGATCGTTGAAGGTGTTGTTCTGCTCCGGATCAAGTACTTCCAACAAAGCAGATGCCGGATCGCCACGATGATCCTGTCCCATCTTGTCAATCTCATCGAGAAGGAAAAGGGGGTTTTTCACACCACTCTTGGATAGTTTCTGGACAATCTTACCGGGCATGGAACCAATATAAGTTCGACGGTGACCACGAATCTCTGCTTCATCCCTGACCCCACCCAATGCCATACGAACAAACTTTCTATTGGTTGCTCGTGCAATCGATTCGCCAAGGGAAGTCTTGCCTACACCAGGGGGACCCACAAGGCAAAGCACCGGTCCCTTAATCTTTTTCACACGCTTCTGAACAGCCAGATATTCCAGAATGCGATCTTTTACTTCTGCAAGCCCATAGTGATCCGCATCAAGCACTTCTTCTGCCGCACCGATGTCGGTACGCAGTCGTGACCTTTTCTTCCAGGGCGTATTAAGCATCCAGTCGATATAGCTTCTAACAACAGTTGCTTCCGCCGACATCGGGGACATTAACTTTAACTTCGCCAGTTCGGCTGAGGTCTTGTCTTTCGCCTCTTTAGGCATGCCCGACTCATCAAGCTTCTTCTGAATTTCTTCAAGCTCATTAGGAACGTCTTCGAGTTCCCCTAGCTCTTTCTGAATGGCCTTCATTTGTTCATTCAGGTAGTACTCGCGCTGGCTCTTCTCCATCTGCTTCTTGACCCGGCCACGAATTCTTTTCTCTACACTGAAGAGGTCAATCTCAGATTCAAGCAGGCTCAACATGTGATTGATTCGGTCGTTGACCCCAACCATCTCCAGGATCTTCTGTTTCTCTTCCAGTTTGAGACTCATCTGGGCAGCGATGGTATCGACCAGACGGCTAGGCTCCTCGATGCTGGCGAGTGACGTCATTACCTCAGGTGGGACCTTTTTACTGAGCTGTACGTACTGATCAAAAGACGACATCAGCGTTCGTACCAGTGCATCAGACTCATTTGCTGACATGGGAGATTCAAGGATGACATTGACATCACCAGAGAAGAAATCATTAACATCCTGAACACTGGTCACTTCGGCCCTATGTCCGCCTTCTACCAGTATCTTGACCGTTTTGTCCGGCAGCCGAATCAACTGCAATATCGTTGCTGTCGTACCAAATCGATAGAGATCCTCTACACCAGGGGACTCGTTATCTGGATCCTGTTTTGCGAGCAACAAAACTTGCTTGTTCTTGTCATTCGTCTGAGCAAATTCTAGTGCCCGGATAGATTTCTCTGTGCCAATAAATAAAGGCTGCACACCATGGGGATAAACGACCATATCCCGCAGCGTCACTATTGGCAGGTCTTTCAGGGATGTCATAAAAACTCCTGATTAAACGCCTATCGTTAGGATCTTTAGATCTTCAATAGGTTCAAGTTGGTTTCTGTCCACAGAACACGCTCTGTCCGTGGTCTGCTTAAGCGTTCGTCATTCTATTCTATAAAATGTTCTATCATCTGATCTAACAAGTGTTCAAACAACTGCGGCACCATTAGAGCACTTCCTTCAGTTTATAAAGAAAAAGGGACCTCAACGGCCCCTTTTTGTGCATAAAATGTAATTTTCTTGTAAGTCCAACCCGAGACATTGACCGAGCAACGTTAGAATAACCCCATTTGGTGCGGACAAGTGAAACCGGCTCGTTGAACTGACTATTCAGGGAGTACTTTCTGTTGATCCTGGTTCTCATAGATCAACATGGGCTCGGACTTACCATTGATAACATTTTCATCAATGACAACCTTTGATACATTGTCTTCTGATGGAATTTTATACATAACTTCCAGTAGTACAGCTTCCAGAATCGATCTCAAGCCACGCGCACCCGTCTTTCGTTCCATCGCTTTCTGTGCAATCGCCGTGAGTGCATCCTCGCGGAAATCAATTTCAACGTCTTCCATTTCAAAGAGTTTTGAATATTGCTTCGTATAAGCATTTTTTGGCTCTGTCAGGATCCTAACCAGTGCATCAGCATCAAGTTCATCCAGGGTAGCCAGTACTGGCAACCGCCCGACGAACTCCGGAATCAGGCCATATCGAACAAGGTCTTCAGGTGCAACACTTCGCAGCGTCTCACCAAGATTCTTTTTAGTTAACTCTGTCTGGACTGTCGCACCAAATCCGATGCCACTTTTCGCGGAACGATCTAGAATCACCTTGTCCAATCCTGCGAACGCACCGCCGCAAATGAACAATATGTTGGTGGTATCAACCTGCAGGAATTCCTGCTGGGGGTGCTTTCTTCCACCCTGTGGTGGTACTGATGCGATGGTACCTTCAATGAGTTTCAAGAGAGCCTGTTGAACACCTTCCCCGGATACATCACGGGTGATAGACGGGTTCTCGCTCTTTCTTGATATCTTGTCAATCTCATCAATATAAACAATGCCTACCTGAGCCTTTTCGACATCGTAATCACATTTCTGTAACAGTTTCTGGATGATATTCTCAACATCCTCACCCACATATCCTGCCTCGGTCAGTGTCGTTGCATCGGCGATGGTAAAGGGTACATCAAGAAGCCTGGCTAACGTTTCTGCGAGTAATGTTTTACCAACACCGGTTGGTCCGACAAGCAAGATATTGCTCTTCTGTAACTCAACTTCGTCTTTCTTACCTGAATAATTGAGTCGCTTATAGTGGTTATATACTGCGACAGAGAGGACTTTTTTCGCCCAGCTCTGACCTATCACGTACTCATCGAGAATGTCGTTGATCTCGCGAGGCGTGGGTAGCTTTTTGCTGCCAGTTTCTTCCGCACTTTCCTGTAGTTCTTCTCGAATGATATCGTTACATAACTCAACACATTCATCACAGACGTAGACTGATGGACCGGCAATTAGCTTACGAACTTCGTGCTGACTTTTGCCGCAGAAATTACAATGGAGAAGTTTACCGTCTCCGCTATTGCCATCATGTTCGTCGGACATACCAACCCCTTATATATCTAATTCTTCCCGGGCAATCTATTCAATCGACTCAGTCTAACAAAACGATTGCCAAGCTATATAATACAATATTTACACGCCACAGTAGAAATGCCCACAGTGGGAATATCAGTAGCAGCGACTCAGTATCAGCAATATTGCTGTTCAAAATAGCTGCGCAATTTCCGGGTAACTTATTCAGGCAATGAATCAGGGATTACCCTGAAACTGCCTCGGCCAATTACCTCAAACAGTTACCTCAAACACTTACCTCAAACAACAGCCGTCAATGTAGATGACCTGGGTTCCTGTACCTTATCAATTATCCCATACGCCTGTGCTTCCTGAGGTGTCAGAAAGTAATCACGTTCCGTATCACTGGCGACTTGTTCAACGGATTTTCCTGTATGGTGCGCCATGATTTCATTCATGCGTGTGCGAATATAAAGAATCTCTTTCGCCTGAATTTCGATATCAGACGCCTGCCCTTGCGAGCCGCCGCTCGGCTGGTGAATCATCACTCTTGAATTCGGTAAACAGTATCGTTTTCCTTTTGCTCCGCCAGTCAGCAATAAGGCGCCCATGCTTGCCGCCTGACCAATACACAAGGTACTAACGTCACAATTGACGAACTGCATGGTGTCATATACGGCAAGGCCAGCTGTTACCGAACCGCCAGGGGAATTGATATAGAGTTGCACATCCTTATCAGCATTCTCGGACTCACAGAAGAGCAGTTGAGCAACGATCAGGTTAGCAACGTTGTCATCAATAGGTCCAACCACGAAGATGATTCGTTCTTTCAGCAGCCTGGAGTAAATATCGTAAGATCTCTCTCCACGCGCAGTTTGCTCCAATACCATGGGTACAAGCCCGAGACCTCTAGTCTCTGGCGGAAATGTATCTTCAATTCTGCTCATTCAATACCTTTATTCCACATTTTCCAAATTTTTGGTAAGAGTCTTCAACCTGTCTTTTAATCAAAAGCCTTCAGCGGCTCTTTTAATCAAAAGCCTTCAACAAATGAATCACTCACCCATAGATGACAAGATTACACCAGACCGCATAGAAAGGTGAATCCATTCCTCGTTCTTTTTATTTTGGTTTATGCACCATTTTGGGGCGTTTTAGTCAGCAACTGGATTGGGGAAGACTTGATACTTATCGGTTTAGGGCCCAAAAACCTTAGTCTCCCTGAAAACTTCTGGTCAATTCGATCTTTGGCAGCAAATATCTTCGAGCCAGAATCTGCTAGGTGGCGCTGTCCGATTCATCCTCACCACTAGCCTTGTCCGAATCCTCATCGCCTGAAGCGCTTCCTGCCGTCTCATTGCCACTTTCATTGACTTCAGGAATGGGTTCAGGCGCGGGTTTCACAGCCTCTTCATAGGACAAAGATACTTCTGTGATATTCGCTTTTTCAAGCACCTTTTCTACAACCTGTTCCTCCAGCACCATGTTCTGAATCTGACTAAGCTGCTGTTCGTTATTATAGTAGTAGTTAACTACCTCTTCTGGCTCTTCATAGGTGCTGGCCATATTCTCGATGGTTTCTTTCACCTTATCGCCATCCACTTTTACCTCTAACTGCTCAACAATGGCACTCACCACCAGTCCGAGTTTTACTCTTCTCACTGCCTGGGTCTCAAACATTTCTGCAGGCAATATAGAGGGGTCAATCTTGTCTGCACCGCCGAATTGCTGGACAGCTTCTTGACGCATTCGATCAATTTCACTCGTAATGAGCGCCTTCGGCAACTCAAGATCTGTCGTTTCGACCAGCCCGTCCATTACTTGACTTTTCACCTTGTTCTTAATCGCTGTCTCAAGCTCTCGCTCCATATTTCCCCGGACTTCGACCCTGAATGCCTCTTCACCGCCTTCGTCTACGCCAAACAGCTTAAAGAAGTCATCATTGAGTTCAGGCTTTTTAGGTTCAGAAACCTTATTGACTTTAATCTTGAAGGTAGCCTCTTTACCTGCCAGGTTCTCTGCCTGATAGTCATCCGGGAAACTGAGTTCCAGATCTTTCTCATCACCTGCACTCAAACCCACCAGGCCGTCTTCAAAGCCAGGTATCATGCTACCGGAGCCTATAACGATATCAGCACTTTCACCTTTGCCGCCATCGAAGGCCTCTCCAGCGACGAAACCTTCAAAATCAACATTAATCCGATCTTCTGCCTGGCTGGGACGGTTGGTCTCTGCATAGTCCAGCCGCTGTTCCAGAAGTTTTTCAATCATGGCGACAAGATCGTCATCAACAACCTCGGATATGGGCTTTTCGACTTCGATTTTGCCGAAGTCACCGAGAACAACCTCTGGGAAAACTTCAAACACCGCCGTGAATTCAAGATCCTTCCCTGCCTCCATGCTCACTTCTTCAATCTGCGGCATACCCGCCGGTGCGACATCTTCTTTTTCCAGCGCTTCTGAAAAAGACGACTGCATCAATTCACTGGAAACTTCCTGGCGAATCCCCTCACCGAAACGTCGTTTGACCTCTCGCATGGGCACTTTACCCGGTCGAAACCCGTTAATCTTGACCTGTCCAGCAGCCTCCTTGAGCTTGACATTCACCTGATCGTCAACTTCACCGGCAGGTACGCTAATGCGCATCTTCCGTTCAAGGTTGGAGGTGGATTCGATTGTTACTTCCATAGTGAATTACCTATAGGTCCCTCGGTGGGGTCCTCGCTGATCTTATCTAACCAGCCCTCCCTTTTAGGGTAGGTTCTGGCTGAAGTTGCTAACTGATTTTCCTGAAACAATTTTTGCCAAACTAAATGGTGCGAAAGGAGAGACTCGAACTCTCACATCTTTCGATACTGGAACCTAAATCCAGCGCGTCTACCAATTCCGCCACTCTCGCAATGTTTGATGCATAAGGTTCAGATCATCGATCAACCCAGTCTAACTTTCGGCTAAATTCAGTCAGATTGTACCGAAATCAATAACTTAGCGGTAGATTTTAGGTCGTCGAAGGGCGGCGATTATAGAGACAAACCTGGGATGAAACAACACTCAATCGACAAAGAAAATAGATCAGTGAATCAATCTCACTGGCATTCCACATTAAGCCACCAGTTCATCCCTGATCTCTCGACGTCAGCCTGAATAACCAGACTTCATCGGCCTCTTCCCTATTGACAGAATCCATATCGTATTTTTCTTCGTAGAGCTCTCTCACATTATCAAGTTCAGACTCATCAGTTACCCGCGTTGCAGTCATCTCATAGATAATCTTACCAATACGTAGTCTGACATCCGGATTTGCGAGGATATAACCGACCCATCTCACCTCATCCCCATTACCTGAAGCAATGTAGTACTTATTTCCCTCAAATACGCCCCAGATATTGATCGAATAAGGATTTTGAAGGCGCGTTTCTAGCTGCACTATTTTAAGATCAGTTTTAAGATCAGTGGTGGAAGCCCAATTATCGGGGACAGGTTGAACGACGCCGTCAAGTTCTCCACCGGATATTGGCCCCATCGGTTCACATCCTAGAAGAATCAATATGCTTAAAAAAAGCAATCTTCTGACCATCAACATACCCTCCAATCTTTATCAGCGCCTTCTTATTGGTCAGAAAACCTGATAATTGAAATTTGAACTGTTTCGCCCATATTACGTTAAGCGCTTAACTATTTGAATGCACGGCGCATAATAGAATTCAATCCTGTTCCTTTAGAAGCATATATTGATAGCGTAAATTGATGGAATAAGCGGATGCTATAAGTTGATGGGATAACCCAGGCATATCAATACGAGAGGAATAGTTGTGACGAATGACGAAATGATGACGCAAATCAATGAGAACCGGCCACCGTGCGCCGTGACACTGGGGGGAGCAACGCTTGTCAAGATTGATCGCGAGGCGCAGAAAGTGGAGATTGAGTTTACCAACACAGACGAGCACTGCCATTCCGGAAGCATCGTGCAAGGCGGATTTATCGCGGGTATGCTCGATAATGCAATGTCTGTCGCGGTCATCATAGCGACCGGCCGGGAACTAAACCCGGCAAGTCTGGAAATTAAAGTAACTTTTCTGAAGTCTGTTTCTCAGGGTAAAAACCGTGCAACCGGCTGGATCACCCGCATGGGGAGGTCAATCGCATTTCTTGAAGGAGAATTGCACAATGAACAAGGCGAACTCCTGGCGAAAGCGAGTTCCACTGCAATGTTGGTCCCCTCCACGAAATAAAGAAAGTGATAGAAGTGGTTGACTTCGCCCTTTGAAGGCATGTTAGGTTACTATTCACAAAAGTTTGTCTTCATACAGTGATCTTCAAACATTAGCATTCAAATAAGGGTTTTCAGCCAATTTTCTTCAACGAGTGTCAGACTTACGCTTTTGACAGGGGTCACAAAATGAAAGCTGCAAAGATATTGATCATTCTTGTTTTTGTGTATATCGGCATCGTCGTCACTTTTGAATCTCTCCTTGGTTACTTTCAGCCACAAAACCAGCGAACGCTAATCATTATGACAGCTGATGAAGAAGGCGGGACAAACAGCAGAGTCCTGGCGCGTCTCGAGAGCGGCGGTAAACTCTTTGTTGCGGCAAACCACTGGCCAAGAGCCTGGTACCATGAGGTTCTGGAAAGGCCGAATGTTCAGGTTAACATTGACGGGCAGACAGGTGATTATATGGCTGTGTCCGCTACAACAATGGAACATGATCAAATTCAAAAAGAGAGCCCGCTAGGTTTCACCATCCGTTTTCTGACAGGTTTCCCGCCTCGCTACTTCGTTAGGCTAGATCCGATCTAAAATTGTCTGGCCTTCAGGAGCCATCTACAGAATGAATTTTAAGACGGTCTACGAAATTTACAGGCGTATTATTACCTATGCGCTGCTATTAGCCATGGGCATTGTCGTGGCATCGGCGACTATCGAATTGTGGTCGATACTCATCACCAAACTCGTGGAACCTCCCGGATTCTTGTTAGGACTGTCCGAGCTCTACGAGCTTTTCGGGATGATCTTGATGGTTATTATTGCCATCGAATTGATGAGTTCGGTACATGTCTACCTGAAGCATGAGTCAGCACACCTGGAAGTCATGTTTCTGGTCGCGATTACAGCTGTCACCAGAAAGATACTGCTGATTGACCCAAAAACGATGGACCCGATGTTCCTGATTGGCGTGGCGCTCCTGATTGCAGCGCTTGCATGGGGCTATGTTCATACGAAGGCCGCTAATAAGCACGAACCCTGAATCTCTGCTTACACATGACCTCTATGTAATTGGATTGTTAGAATCTGTATCAAACAGATTTTTAACTGCCAGAAAATGATCTCCATGATCGCAGTTAATCATGTTGACACCAGATTCCAGAATCTGCTGATAAGCGTTTTCGTCTCTCTCTTTGTGTAGGATCATCGATTTGATTCCCAGCTCACGGCAGGCTGATATCATTTCTTTCGTGGCATTTTTCAATGAAAATTCAACAATGTTCGCGCCATATCTCTGCCAGGCACGTTCTACATCGTCGGGATGCTCTACGTTTATTTTCAGTGCCAGGTTGGGATCAACCCGGATGAATTCATCGGCAAACTTTTCCTTCCCAAACCAGAAGAAACATTCATGCTCAATGCCATATCGATAGATGACGTCTCTTAGCTCGGGAAGCTGTGCCCACTTCACATCGAAGAATAGATTAATGCGATGGTCAACCCAATCTAGAAACTCCGTCAATCGCGGAATTTTTTGACGATGAAAGGCAGAATCAAACCAGCTACCACAATCAAGTTCATCAATTTCTGCACTTTCCCACTCGTATATTTTTCCATGAGCATTGGTGGTACTGGAAAGATCGGGACCGTGGAACAAATACATGACACCATCTTTACTGGTATTGATATCAACTTCCAGATAATCAACACCCCAATCAATACACAGTTGAGACGAGGCATAGGTATTTTCAGGCGCGTATTCATTCGCTCCTCGATGGCAAACAACTTCTATGGGTAGGTTCACAAAAACTAACCAGTCAAAAACTGCTGAATTGTATCCACCGTTTCTTCCTGTCTCGTCAATATAAACAGATGACCGCAATCGAAGGTCTGGAGTCTCGCATTGGGAATGCGGTTCACGATCATACGGGCATTAACGAGTGGAACCACCGGGTCATCGGTGCCTGCCATCACCAATGTTTCATGTTGTATCTTATGCAACCAGAATGCACTGGTCCAACCGCCGATAGCCGCCAGTTGTTGCAAATAACCTATCGAACTTGGCGGGGACATTCTGGCCGCGTGAGCACGGGCAAGACCCGGTTCACGCCTGAAATCACCCCCGTAGATTATTGGGGCAATACTCTTAAAATAGGCGGAGCTCAGATAGCGTAAAGGCGATGCCATGTGCAACATGACACGGGGTCCAGGAGGTACCATAACCTGCCCCATCGATGTCGCCGCCAGTATCAACTTCCCCGCACGAGCGCTATGACGCCGCACAAATTCCTGAGCAACTCCACCACCCCAGGACACGCCCATAATATTAGCAACAGGAACATCAAGTTTATCCAGAAGAGACACACCGATATGAGCAAATCGTGACATGGTAAGGCCCACATATTGCGCCGGTGAGCCGCCGGTGCCAGGCATATCAAAAGCTATGGCAGGAACTTTAAGTCTATCCAACATCGGCTCCAACAGCTCCAGACTTGCACCTATCCCATTGAAAACAAGAAGTGGTATCCCTTCATGGTCGTCAATGGTTGAAATAATACGCAACCTGAATCTACCGACATTATCTGAGTAGATTTGCATAGACTAGCACAAGTCCTGCAAGAGATAAGTGCAGGTCGATTCATCGATATGGTACTTACTCATGAACATACAACCCGGGAGCCTTGTCTCCTGCAGGGTTAGCATCACTGCCCAGGATTTCAGAGGGCGCTAACTCCCCATTTGCCCGGGCTGCCAGCCAATCAGACCAGTATGGCCACCAGGATCCCGCGTGTTCTTCTGCCCCATCTAACCACTCTTTTGGGGTGCCCGGTGTGTCTTCATTTAAATAGTATGACCTCTTTGATGATGTTGGTGGGTTAAGGAGGCTCTGAATATGACCCGCCGTTGAAAGCAGGTAACTGGTTTCGCCACCAAATATTTTTGTTGATCGATAACAGGCTTGCCAGGGGGTAATGTGATCGGTTGTGCCGCCTGTAATCAATACATCGCAATTGACTTTCTTCATGTCAATTGGTATTCCATTTATCTCCAACACACCCTTCTGACAGAGTGGATTGTCTCTGAATATATTCAGAAAATCACTGTGGAGCCTCGCTGGCAACCGCGTCGTATCGCTATTCCAAAATAAAATATCGAACACAGGGGGTTTGTCTCCATGCAAATAATTACTGACATGGTAATTCCAGATGAGATCATTCGGACGCATCCAGTTGAAGACACGGGCAGTTTCTTCTCCATCCAGAATGCCTTTTTTGGCGGATCGTTTTCTGGCGGCTTCGATCGCATCTTCTGTCGCGAATAATCCGATGACAGAGTCGTCACCATGTGTCTCCAGCACGTTAACCATTAAACTTAAGGAATTGACACGCGACAGTGTACCTTTGCCTGCGAAGTAGCCAAGCGCTGTCGCGAAGGTGATCCCACCAGCGCAGGCGCCAACACCGTTAATGGCATCCTGACCTGTTATTTCGAGTGTTGCATCAATCGCATCATCCAACGACTCAATATATTCGGACAGACCCCAATCCCGATGCTCTGCAACAGGATTGCGCCAGGAGACGATAAATACCTGGTAGCCTTCCTTAAGCAGGTAGCGGACAAAGCTGTTATTTTCAGAAAGATCATAAAGATAAAATTTGTTTATCTGTGGTGGCACAATAAAAATTGGCCTCGCTTTAACCCTATCTGTTAAAGGATTGTATTGAATCAGTTCCAGTATGGGTGTTTTGAACACCACTGCACCTTCGGTGGATGCGAGGTTACCACCCACAGTGAATGCTGTTTTATCCACCTGAGATGGCATTCCGCCATTATCTTTAAGGTCTGCTATGAAGTGTTTCAAACCAGATAATAAACTCTGCCCACCCGATTGATAGGCGGCTCGTAATGCAGACGGATTACCCAACAAGAAGTTTGTTGGGGCGAGGGTGTCAACATACATCTGAACTAGAAATCTCGCTCGCTGCCTATCCTGTTCTTTCAGGTCGAGTGCCTCGACCCACTCAACCATTCTGTTCTGCCAGGCCAACCAGCTTTGAACCAAATTACTATAAACTCTATTTTCCTGAAAAGACTTGTCTGCAAATCGCCTGTCTTTAGGCGCTGGCGTCAGATCGGATT
>CAZAZB010000039.1:0-10818 GCA_964489485.1 uncultured Pseudomonadales bacterium
ACCCACGTTTCTGGGAAACCTACCACTCAGACAATGCGTATGATGACGCGTTTCTTGATGACGGAAGCGTCAATCCAGCCAGGGTACTCAAGACACAAACCAACAACCTCGAAGCCATTGCAATATTTGAACTGGATAATTTGATTGATAAATACCGCGCATCAGAGAGCAAAGATGAAATGATTCAGTTAGCTCGACGCATGACAGAAATACACCACGACCACGCCTCCTTCTCTCCTGGTTATTATCAAGGTTTCTTCAGGTTAGGATATTGGAGATGGGTCAAATATCCAGAGAACTTCAGCTACAGACATGCAAGAGGTGCCGGACAATTGTTCGTTCACTGGATTGACCCTGAATTGAAGAAGGAGACACTTGCCGCTCGAAAAGAAGGCATCACTTTTAACACCGAAATACGTGTCTATGATCAGTTTAGAAACTAGTCTCGCACAGATGGCTCGTCGCCAACTCGCTATAAAAACCACAATAAGGTCTCAGCATGCCACTGCTTGAAGTCAACAATCTCATCACCGAGTTCGAGACTGATGAAGGTCAGGTCAGAGCGGTTGACCAGATCAGTTTTTGTGCCAATGAAGGAGAAACGCTCGGCATCGTTGGTGAATCTGGCTGTGGAAAAAGTGTCACTGCACTCTCAATCATGCGGCTACTACCGCAACCCATGGGACAGATAGTCGGGGGATCTATTGTTTTTAAAGGCAAGGATCTCAGCAAGCTTCCATTGAGTGAGATGGAAAAGATTCGTGGCAATGACATTGGCATGGTATTCCAGGAACCAATGACAGCGCTGAATCCTGTCCATACGATTGGCAAACAGCTGTCAGAGGTCTTTCTTCTGCATAACGATTATGACATTCAGACAGCGCTACGTGAATCAATCAATATCCTGGATAGAGTCGGCATACCTTCCCCGGACATCAGAGTTGGCGAGTATCCTCATCAATTATCTGGCGGCATGCGGCAGAGGGTCGTCATCGCCATGGCACTGGCATGCAAACCTGCACTTCTGATTGCGGACGAACCGACCACGGCACTCGATGTCACCATTCAAGCACAAATCCTGGAACTTATTAAAGACCTTCAAGCCGAAATGGGCATGTCGGTCATTTTGATCACACACGACCTCGGCGTTATCGCTGAAGTCTGTCAAGAAGTCGTTGTTATGTATGCAGGCAAGGTCGCAGAAAAAGGTTCGGTGTTCGACATTTTTGATCGTCCATCTCATCCATATACGCGTGGCCTACTGGCGTCAATTCCTACACTTTCAACCGTGCCAAAATCGATTCTCAATGTCATCGACGGGATGGTACCTGGCTTGATGGATTTACCCCCCGGGTGCCGCTTCGAGAACCGCTGCCCCTATTCAGTTGCGAGTTGTCGCCAGTCCGTGCCCTCGATTGATAAGGTTGCAGATCACCATGAAGTAAGCTGTGCCAGATGGAAGGAAATATAGGGTATGACTGACCAACCGATACTGGACGTTCAAGACCTTACGATGCATTTCCCTGTGAAGGAAGGAATCCTGCTTCGCACCAACAAATTTAACAAGGCGGTCGATGGCGTCTCCCTAACCATTAAACCAGGAGAGACCCTTGGACTCGTCGGTGAATCTGGTTGTGGTAAATCAACGCTCGGGAGATGTATTAGCAGACTTTATAGTCCGACATCAGGCAAAATCTCGTTTCAAGGTCAGGACATCACCCACCTGAAGGGGAAAAAACTTCTTCCCTTCAGACAGCATATCCAGATGATCTTCCAGGACCCAATGGAATCACTCAATGCAAGGCACACGGTTGGGGATATTCTGGAAGAACCCTTTATTGTTCAAAAAATTGGTGACAAACAGTCCCGCAAAAAACGCGTACTGGAACTCCTGGATACAGTTGGCCTGCCTTCTCGCTCTGCATCACGTTACCCTTTTGAATTTTCGGGAGGGCAGAGACAAAGAATCGGAATCGCTCGCTCCATTGCGCTTAATCCGAAATTGATTATTTGCGATGAGCCCGTCTCTGCACTCGATGTGTCAATCCAGAGCCAGATTCTGAATCTATTGATCGAATTGCAACAAGAATTCAATCTATCCTATCTTTTCATCGCCCATGATCTGGCTGTGGTGAAGCACATTTCGGATCGTATCGCGATTATGTATCTGGGCAAGATTGTAGAAAGTTCAGATGGTGAAACGGTCTATCAACATCCAGCCCACCCCTATACGAAATCGTTAATCGCATCTATTCCCATGCCAGATCCCCATCGAGTCGTTCCAAGGCAAGTGATCAGCGGCGATGTGCCCTCACCAATCGACCCACCTTCAGGTTGCAGCTTTCACCCGCGATGCACACTCGTTCAGGACAGGTGCAAACATGAGGCACCTGAACTAGTATCTATCAAGGATAATCACCTGGTCTCCTGCCACGAGGTATAAAGCCTTTTAACCTACGGCCAGCCACGATGCTACAAAATGAAACGGGTACCGGATATCAACCACGGGGTAATGTATGACGCACATCGAAACAAAAAAACGCGAGGACCTACCTGAGCTGGAACCACTCTTCCAAATGGTAGAAACCTCGATGGGATTTGTCCCCAATAGTATGTTTACCATGGCACACTGGCCAGAACTGCTACAAGCTTTCGGCCAATTGGGTGGGACAGTACTGAATTCTGGCGATGTTGATGCTGGCTTGAAGCAGCTTATCGCATTCGTTTCCAGCAATGCATCGGGTTGCCGCTATTGTCAGGCGCATACTTCACACAGTGCAGCAAAACGCGGAGTATCAGCGGAGAAAATCCAGGCTGCATTTGAGTTTGAAACAAACGATAAATTCAGCGAAGCAGAACGAGTTGCTTTACGTGTTGCGCTCTACGGCGGTATCTCTCCCAATGGTGTCGAAGCAGAACATATCGAGGCTTTGGAATCACACTACTCCGCAAAACAAATTGTCGAGATCGTTTCAGTTATCGCACTATTCGGATTTTTAAACCGATGGAATGATACGCTGGCAACCACAATTGAAGACAAACCATTGGACTTCGCGACAAGCCAATTAGGCAGTAATGGCTGGATTCCAGGAAAACATCAGGCAGTTCAACAAACACCAGATTAAGTTCGAAGGCGGAATCGTTTTAACGCCAGTTTTCTGTTAAGCAGAGGTTCTCTGACTACCGTATTGCATTTCTCTCGTGACCTGAATGTGGTCTCTGACGACTTGCCTGTCAAATTTTTCCAGGCTAAAGCTTTGCCACAACCTTACGCAATGAAAGGCAAAACTGGTGATTGATAGCCCCAGCACCACGACATAGGATACTGCAAGCAGCCCAGGTTCAGTTTCAAAATCAACTTCGCCCAGAAGAAGCTTAAGAAAAACGATTACACTAACAAGAGAAGCGAGGCTTAAGAGTGCAATTTCAATTTTAACAATGCCTGATCCTCTTTCAACGAACCGTCCAAGCTCACCAAGACTGAAGTGATCCAGTTGCCAGCCATCGGCTTCATCGACTCCACGCATGGAAGGTGGCTTAAGAAGATGCCCGGTAATCGGATCGACGACATCCTGGCCTGAGCGATGGTCCTCTATCCCTTTTTGGATACGCTCATGGGTTTGTTTGTCGATGGGATAGAAAAAACCAATCAGAAGCGCAAAGGTGGCGGTTGTTGCGGGACCAAAACAAAATATTAGTCTGATGGTGAGTTGAACGGATTCTGACTGTTCAACATTAGGCACATAGCCGACACTCGCTAAAATCGCCAGAGGTACCGACATGCTGGGAATCACCATAAACTTGGTCATGATTGACCAGAGAGCTCCAAATTGTGCCTCACGGCGTTTGCCCGTGTGAAGTTCATCGTAATCAATCACATCTGCCTGCATCGAGGGTCCGAGAAACAAACCGGCACTGAACCCAGAACCGGAGATAACAAGAATCACTGCTGCCTGAAGAAGATCGCCCTCACCCAAAGTAAACAATAAGAGGGCACCCGTGATACCAGGGACAAATCCTGCCAACCAGACGGGCTTCTTTTCAAACTTACGGGAAGCCCACACCCAGATGGGCAGTGACAAGAACCCGGATCCAAAATAGATAGCAAGGAACACCGCCAGCCACAGGTTGGGGTTTTCTGGTTGCAGCACGTATTTGGTAAAATACGGCATCATCAATCCAGGTATCGCGCCGGTAATTGATCCAACCAGATAGACTGTCAGTAGTAATTTAAAAACGTGATTCCGCATCACCCGTCGAACACCAGGAATGAGTGGGTTTGATTCGCGGCGAGAAAATTCAGGTCTTTCCGTCACTCGCCATGCAAGGTTGAAGTAAAGCAGCGAAAGGAGGCAGCCAAAGATGACGGCGAAACTTGTGTAAGCTGGCCGCTCACCGCCAAATATGGAGATGAGAATAGGAGGCAAGATAGCAGCCGTAAAAGTACCTGCCACAACGAACCCTTCTCTTATCCCGAAGAGCGTACTCCGCTCATGATAGTCGAGCGTGAGTTCCGGTCCGAGTCCATAGTGGGGAATAATGTAGACCGTGTGAAACAGATAATAGAGCGTGTAGGTCACCGCAAACCAGGCAGCGGCATCTACCCCACTTAATAGCTCTGGCGGCGTAAACATATAGTAAAAACAAATACTGGTCAGAGGTGCGCCAATCACGATCCAGGGTCGTCTTCTGCCCCACCTTGTCTTTGTCCTGTCACTCAGCCAACCCATGATGGGGTCAGTAATGGCATCAAGGGAACGAGCGACAGCCTTCACTAATGCGATGAATCCCAGCGGTACAAGTATGGTGTCGGAATAAAAAATAGTCAGATGGATTCCGATCGGAATGGCCATCGCTGCACCGGCGAAGCTCGGCGCACCATAAGATAACTTTGTCAGTAGGGGTAATGGCGGTTCTGCCTGACGCTCGTTAGAAACTTCTTCCCGATTCGAATCAGTGACGGTTGTATTGCTCCGGTTAAGCAAAGAGAATCCAGATGACCAGACTCAGCGCCAAATAATTAACACTCGCCGGATCATACAGTAAAGCACCCTGGAGATGGCAAGATTCCGCTGAACCGAATCACACCATCGGTGAACGAGTGTATCTTATTCACTGCTGCCGCGCGGATGCCCCATAGTCGCGCCACCACGGCTTTGTGTGATCCCCTACCTATTCAGGCGGCGTTGAACAAAACAGCAACAGAATTCATTTATCTTGACGAATACATTTATGGTTGTGAAGATAACCAGACCATATTGAGACATTGATGGCCGTCCGTGCATGCCAGGCGGGGAGTTCCACGACTGTACTGACAACGATATACGCTATAAAAACATGCTGACACTACACGCGACTACTGTAGAGCCAACAAACACGATCAAGGGATAATTGATGTCTGCCGACGAAACTTCTGTATCTCTTAAAAGGTAAGCAACGCTTGATAGGGAAGCAACCCTCGAAAGAGAGTCTGCCTTGATGGTAAAACTCAAAGATAACATTGAACAGGTTATCCGCTGCAATAACGAAAGCATTAAGTGGCTGCTCACTTCCTTTTTCGCGGGCGGGCACGTACTGCTTGAAGATGTACCCGGCACAGGAAAGACTACACTGGCTAAATCGTTGGCGGCATCAATCAGTGCGGAGTTTGACCGGATACAATTTACACCCGACCTTCTCCCCTCAGATATTCTTGGTGTTTCGATTTTCGATCAACATACTCAGGACTTCCGATTTCGAGAGGGCCCAGTTTTTACACAGATACTTTTGGCAGACGAGATCAATCGCGCCTCTCCGAGAACTCAATCGGCACTTCTTGAGGCGATGGCAGAAAATCAGGTGAGCGTCGAAGGAAAAAGGATCCCGATGGATGAGCTGTTCTTTGTCATCGCCACACAAAACCCGGTCGAATTTCATGGGACCTATCCTCTACCTGAGGCACAAATGGACCGATTCGCCATGAGGTTCAAACTCGGTTATGTGTCAATCGAGGACGAGATAAAAATTCTTGAATCGCAGAACCATCAGCATCCGCTAACAGATCTTGAATCCTGCCTCGGCATTCAGGACGTCCGTGACATCAGGCGGGCTGTCCGTCACATTCGAGTCTCAGACGAGCTTAAGCGCTACATCGTGACGCTCATCAGTGCATCAAGAGATCATCCAGGCATTCAGATGGGTGCCAGTACAAGAGCTAGCATCGCACTGATGAAGTGCGCCCAGGCACTGGCGCTATTCGAAAACATGGACTATGTGACACCTGATGTTATTCAAGAGATTGCCGTACCGGTCATGGCGCACAGAATTGTGCTTAACCCTGAGGCACAATATTCCGGCACTGATGCAAGTCAGTGTATCAGGGATATCCTTAGCGATACGCCAGTACCCGCTTGATCTAACGGTAGCGGTAGCGGTATCACTGGAACATTATGGCCCCGGGATAACGAAGAGGATACAGATCGAATGTTCCGAGATATTGCCTTTACCGGTTACGCCAGACTGTCGCGAACAGGTCGAAAGGCATCGCGAAGAGGGACTAACCGCGGACTGTTCATCTGGACGGGGGTGCTCATTAGCGGCGCTGTCGGCATTGATACTAACCTCACACTCGTCTACCAGCTGTTTGCCGTTCTTCTCAGTCTCATTGTATTTTCCAGGCTCGCACTTCGAATCCAGAAGCCAGAAATAACTTTACACCGACGGTTGCCAAAATACGCTACAGCTGGCCAGGCCTTTGAATACACCATACTGGTTAAAAACAATGGCAAACAGGTTGAAACGGGCCTCGCCATCATCGATCACCCAAAGACCATCCCGCCCTGTCTTGAACAATTCAAAGCAGCAAAAGAGCCCGGTGAGGAAACACGAAATGCCTATGATCGATGGATTGGTTTCCATCGATTTGTCTGGTTACAGAAATTAATGACCGGAATTGAAATAAAGAGAGCGGAGATTCAGGAACTTGGTATTCATGCCAGCTGTAGTACTAAAATAAACGCACTCCCGCTGCGCAGAGGCAATGTTAACTTCACGTCCATGACACTACTCTGCCCTGACCCGCTGGGCCTACATTACGCCTGCCAGGAATTTCTTGCTCCCGAACAATTACTCGTACTGCCCAAAAGATACGAAATTTCTCACGCCTTTGAACTACCCGGCGGCCGACATTTCCAGCCCGGCGGCGTGAATCCTACCTGGTCTATTGGCGAATCCGACGAATTTGTTTCCCTGAGGGACTATCGTGATGGCGACCCCTACCGAAAAATTCACTGGGCGAGCTCTGCCAAACGTGACAAACCTGTCGTTAAAGAATACCAGGATGAGTTTTTCGTCCGCCAGAGCCTCGTTCTTGATACGGATACTGACAATCTCGAGATCCTGGAAGAGGTCGTGTCTGTGGGTGCCAGTCTTCTACTACAACTCGAAGACACTGAAGGCCTCATGGATCTGTTATATCTTTCGGATGCTCCCAAAATTATCACTGCCGGTCGTGGTTTTGCTCAAGCCAACCACCAGCTAGAGGCACTGGCAACAATTCAAAAACCTGGCGCAACACCCGAAAAGTTTTTAGAGGCAGTCAGAAATCACTGCCGTTTGATCAGTGGCTGTTTGCTCGTTGTACCAGGATGGGATAAGGCCCAACGGAATCTGTATCGCTGCCTGATCCAGGCTTCCGTTCCTGTTTCTCTTTTTATCATCACAGAGGCTGTTGTTGCAGATGCCATAGCCACTGACGTCGTAAGCGAACTGACCGATCTACCCGATGGCGCGACAATATTGCCGGTCGGCCAGATTGCAGAGAGGCTAAAAACATTGTGATTCCGAGACTTCTACAGGGCTTCGTTATCTTATTTTGGGGCTTACAGACAGATCTCATCTGGTTTGCTCTGCCCATGGCGGTCATGGTCGAAGCCAGATTTATTTTTAATCGCCGTTGGGCCCTGACCCAACAGGACTTCTATCGGGTGGCAGACCTCACAACAATCGCCTTACTCGGCACACTGCTCTTTCTTTTCCTTAACGCACGAACCTACCACTTTATCGTCACACTTTTTCAATGGCTACCACTCTTGTTTTTCCCCCTTGCCATCGTCAGCGCCTACAGCACAACCGAAAAGATTTCCCTGGATGTACTTTTCTACTCTCTTCGGCGACAAAAAGCGCCTGTCGAGCAGTCGCTGGACATGGACTATTTTTTACTCGGCCTCTGTTTGCTTGCTATCGGCACAAATATGAAAGACTACTCTCTATACTTTCCCCTTTGCGCACTTGTTATATTGATATCGTTATACCCATTGCGCTCAACGCGCTATCGAACCAGCACCTGGCTATTCCTCGCCTTGCTAATTTTTTTCTTTGCCAACCTAACGCATATCGGGCTTCGCCAATCACATCTTGCTCTCAAGGAAAAATCTGAACAATGGATAGCCAATTGGCTCGCACAAAGAACAGACCCACTCAAGACGACGACGGCGCTCGGCAAAGTTGGACAGCTAAAATTAATTGATAAAATCATCTTTCGAATCAAACCACAGAGTGCAGGCAATGTACCGAACCTGCTACACGAGGCAAGCTACGACTTGCCTGAAAAGCGCAGCCTTGTACAATGGTCAGTAATGGATCGGTCCTTCACCAACGTGGCTCACGCGGACGACTTTACATGGCGATTCGCTGCGCAATCGAATATCGAAAAATCGATTACGATTTATAAAGAGTTTGAATCTGAGCGGTCACTCATTCCCATCCCGGCATCCCTCTCTGAAATTCATAACCTCCCTGCTCTGGAACTTCGGACAAACCAGTATGGTGCCATTCAGGCAAGCGGCCTCGTACCGAGCCCTTCATTTGAAATTCATTATGATTCCGCCAGTACCGGAACACTGTTCAGTGCGCCAAGAGAAATCGACACCTATGTTCCTGAGGACTATAAACCACTCATGTCTGCAATTGTCGACAAGCAACATTATACAGGCGCAGAGGCACTGACCTTTATCCAGAGCTTTTTCAAGGACTTCAGGTATAGCCTGTTCCAAAAAGACAGGCCGGAAGATAGCGACCCACTCGCCCATTTTTTACTCGACAGGAAAGCCGGGCATTGCGAGTATTTCGCGACTGCGACGACACTCCTGCTCCGTCAGATGGGCATCCCTGCCCGTTACGTTCTCGGCTATTCTGTGCAGGAATATAACAGCACACTCGATATGTATATCGTCAGGCAACGGCACGCGCACACCTGGGCAATTGCCTACATCAACAGTCAATGGCGCGTGGTCGATACCACACCATCTTCCTGGTTCGGTCTGGAAGAGGCCAATTCCAATTTGATGCAACCTCTCTGGGATTTCCTCGGCAACAATGGTTTCATGCTCGGCCTCTGGTGGAACCAACAGAAAATAGAGGACTACGAGGTCCAACTCTATACAGCCGGTGGAATTCTCCTGCTGATATTGGTATGGAGAATCAGTCGGAGCGAACAGGTCATCATTAAAAAAGGAAAGATGGAGGAAACCCACAAACCATTTCCTGGCATGGAATCTCCCTTCTACAAAATAGAGACCTACCTGACCGCGAAAGGGCGAAAAAGAGGGCGCGGCGAGCTGCTTAAACACTGGTTGACGAGAATACAGGAACCGCAGCTCATACCCCTTCTTGCCATTCACAATCGTTGGCGATTTGACCCTCGAGGTGTCTCTGTGGCAGAAAGGGAACGTCTCGATCAGGAAATTTGTGACTGGCTGATACGCCAGGAGCAAAACGAGACCAATGATGTTAACCAGAAAAGCTGAAGAATATCTTTGCCCGCCTGAATGGGTCGAGAAAAGTAACAACCACCGCCAAAACACTCAATAATGGCACGCTCGGTATCAGAATTTGTCGAAAAATCCATACTTATCCAGGATTTTATCCCTGAATGTTTAACATTTCACCGCCCCACTCTGATTCGCCCATAAACATTATTCTAGAAACCAATCGATAGTATAATCGTATCTATTTGTTTTATATCGCATTTTATAGTATCGTTCATGGAAGGCTGGTGCCGGACGTCATTGTTACCCGTCTTTAACAAAAGAGATGAAAAAGAGGCTGTTCATTGGGCAGAAGTGCGTCATATAATGGCTGTCCCAAAATCGGAAAATGTACCTGTGGGGGCTATATTATACGGGCTCAAATTCCGACGAAGGGTTAGGAGAATAACAAGTTTAAGAATAGAAAGCCCTTCTTGAGGCTTTGTTAATAAGTTAGGATTCGTGCATTCGGATCTGATAGTAGAACGAATGTTGAGTCACATTGAGAGATGTGACAATACTAATCATCACTTATTCAATGAAACTCCGGATCAGGCAGTCGAAAACATACGAATTCATTAGTTATGGAGCAATTTATATGAAGTCAATACTTCAAAATATCGCGCTGATATCGTCCATACTGCTTATTGTAAGTTGTAGCGGTGGCGGTGGTAATAGCGAAAATCCGGGGGTCGACATACCTGATCCACAGAATGGCGTCAATGGCCAGGCTGTCAAAGGCGTTATCGTCGGCGGTACTATTTCGGTTCAGCGCAGTTCCGGAACTGACATAGGTCTTACCGGAACAGTCACAACCGACAGTAACGGTCAGTATAGCGCCACCTTCTCCCCTGCGGAAAGTACTGCAGGCATCGAGGGTCCGCTCTTCGTCAATGTAGATGGCACCGGTGCAACAACACTATGTGACTACGACAACCCGGACAGTGCGACTGATGACTGTCCAATCGGTGATGGTACCTTTGCAACTTTCGGTAGTAGTTATGCATTGCCAGATGGATTCAGCTTACATGGC
>CAZAZB010000039.1:10918-16579 GCA_964489485.1 uncultured Pseudomonadales bacterium
CTTTGCAACTTTCGGTAGTAGTTATGCATTGCCAGATGGATTCAGCTTACATGGCGTGATTGCAGACATCCCACTAGATGGCAACGTTGCAGACCCTATTGTTACGGTCAACCTTAGCCCTGCTAGTTCTGTCGCATTTGAACTCGCGATAGCGGACAGTGTTGCGCCATCCGCGAGAGCATCATCCTTCCCGACAATTACCACACCGGTGACACCTGCAGCGGCAAGCACAGCCAATGCACAAGTGATGGGCATTATCGCCAGTATCACAGGCATCAGCTTCACCGGCCAGAAATTGAACGAACTCGTGTTGGTTGACTTAACCGACCCGGCTTCAGTCGCCGCGGCAAGTCCGCAGTCTATCGCTATCAGTTCCTTTGGAGCAGCGGTTATTGGCGGAATCGATGGCACCAATGATTCTATTGCAGCTGTTATCGCCAGCATCGTGGCCTCCATAACCGTAAACGGCGACGGCAATGTTTTGATATCGGGCAATGATATTGCCGATATTGCTGATCAAGTAGCAATTGTTCTTGGCTCACCTGCATTGGCAGGTGTTACAGCGGCACAACAGGCATTGCAGACTGCCAAGCAAAATTCAGCATTTTTCAGAGTCGCAGGAATTGAGAAAGTTACTATCTCGCAGGCTGAAGAATCCACTGATACAAGCAGCGGACTATCACTCACCAAGACCTTCATCGCCAAACTGGTCAATATCATTAACGGTATTACAGCGACGACAGGTTCTGGCGGCATCGGCATTACCGGGGGTGGCGCGACTGAAGTCTTCGCTGATGCACTCTTTGCCGTTGATAATCTGAGTTCGGTTGAAGCAACAAGAGCCTTTAACCTGCTCGAAGATGCGTTGATTGCTGCAGAGGCAGATCTCGCACCAGGCGAAACGTTTTCTTTTACGACACCTGAACCAGCCGCTGCTCATCTCACTGACGCCTTAACAGGTTCTGTCACCAAGAGTGCGGATGGCTTATCGCTGACGTTGGATACCGTGGCAATCACTGTCACCAACATCCAAACAGGTGTTGCGGTAGAAATCGCTATTCCTACTGGTGAGCGTACGACGCTAGGTGAAGTCTCGACGACAGAGGCGACAGCAGTCTTCGCTGCAGACGGCGTCACGGTGACCACGACCACAACGGTCACACCGGAACCAGCTCAAGGTGAGGATACTGCGACACCCGTTACGACCACCATACAGACTTTCACAGGATCGGTTAATGCAACCTTCCTGGATGAAGGCGTTGGTCTTGACCTCGGATTGAAGACACTGGACTTCGATGGTTCTATTACGACCGCAGAAGCACCGGGTACTTTCACTGTGGCACTCGGTCTGACCGATATCGAAGGCACGTCTGTTCAGGTTCCGGATAACGATGATGGCACCTCAAACAATCCTGATGTCACAGGCAAATACAGCGCGAGCTTTGGTTTTGGTGGATTAACCGCTAACTTTGCTGGCGACATTAGATCCAATTTCCAGACTTACGCGGTGACATTCAGCGATGGCACAGCGGCGGGTACTGATACGGTTATGGGTTCAGTGTCTCGTGTCATTGCCACGGTAGACGGCGTTGAGGTTGTCACCGACACCAACATCATGACCGATGGCGCAGCAACCCTGACGCTTGAGTTCACATTTGTTGATGGGCAGGCGGGCCAGCTAACAGGTCCTACTGTCACTGAGGCAGGTAGTGAAGCGCCCGCTGGCGAACTCACTTCTGGTTCTTCCACAGGTGTAGATGGTGACGGCAATGAGATCTCAATAAATAATATATTTGGTACTGTTGATGAACTTGGTGTCGTTCGCTACTCGGATGGCTCTGTGCAGTCTCTACCGGCTGCAATCAACTAGATCTGGATAACAGATCGATGATTCTAGCCATGATCTGATGGCAAGATGATTTGAAGAAAGGGCGAGTTAATCTCGCCCTTTTTTTTGGCCAAAATTCAGTAGAATATAGCCTGCAACTTCCCAGTCCCGTTATCGGTTCGCGTATAATATGCGCCTCCAGTCTTTCAGATCAGGAACAATTCATTGGATATCAAACAAAATATGTCTCAGATAATCGAGACAGAAGCCGCCGCCATTGCCAGAATCAATGTTACCGACGAATTTGAACGAGCTGTTGAGATCCTCATGTCCTGCAAAGGCCGAGTGGTCACAACAGGTATGGGAAAGGCCGGCTACATCGCCCACAAATTCGCTGCAACGCTTGCCTCTACAGGCACTCCGGCTTTCTTTATCCATCCCGCAGAAGCCGGTCACGGGGATCTTGGGATGCTATCTGATGGCGACTGTATCATCGCCTTTTCTACCAGTGGTAAGTCACTGGAGGTCATCGAGATGTTGGAGATTGCCCATCATCTCGGCGTTGATGATATTATTGGCATAACGTCACACACGGACTCGCCTCTACGTTCTCTCAGTGAGGTCATCCTGGACATGGGTCCTGACATCGAAGAACCTTGCCCTATCAATCTCACACCCAGCGCCACAATTGCAGTCATGCTCGCGATTAGCGATGCTATCGCGCTGACCCTGATGGAATTGAAAGGCTTTACCAGAGAAGACTATGGCATGCGTCATCACAAAGGATATCTCGGCTCTATCACACGAAAAAAATATGACAGCGAATAGCCATATACCCCTGTCAACACTCGATCCGGGAATACTCTCGGAGAAGTATGTCCAGGCGGTCAGTCAGGAAGTCAGCTCCCTAAAAGCAAAGATCAAGGTTGTCGGGCTGATTGCTTCAAATGATAAGCCTTCGCTCGCCTACGCCAGGATGACACAGCATAAGTTTGACCGTATCGGGATAGACTATGTGCTTAGACAAGTTGAGCGGTTAAACCTCGAACAAGAAATCAATCTCGCTAACGATGACCCGGGTATTCACGGTGTATTTATCTACTTCCCCATATTCAAGAATCAGCAGGATGACTACCTCCGCAATCAGGTGCATTTCACGAAAGACATTGAAGCCGGAAGTAGTTACTGGACAGGTAAGCTCTTTGCCAATGATCGATTAGCACTCTCGAACGACGATATGAAGAAGGCACTGCTACCCTGCACGCCGCTGGCGATCATAAAAATGCTAACCGAGATCGGCTCCTATGACCTCAATTCGACGTCACCACTACAAGGGAAAACTGTGTCGGTTTTTAATCGCAGTGAAGTCATCGGCAGACCCCTGGCCGTGATGTTATCTAACGATGGTGCAAGGGTTCATTCTTTTGATCTTAATGGTCCCCTGGAGTTTTATAATGCCACTACACGTGAGTCGACTATCACACGCACATCTGCACTCGAAGCATCCGACATCGTCATTACCGGGGTACCCGGATCTTCTTTTCAGAAAATCGCCGCTGACGAAATCGCGACCAACGCAATTTGTATTAATTTTTCAAGCGAGCAAAATTTCGAAGACAACATCACCGATAAAACCCGGACCTATATCCCAAGAGTGGGACCCATGACCGTCGCCATGTGTATGCGGAATACCTTGCGCTTATACAAAAATTTCCATCGGTTGGCACCATGAAAAAGAACCGCTCCCCGCAAGCCACGCTTCAAGATGAAACCATAGAAAGCTATCTCGATGCCCTGTCGTCAGGCTCAGCAACACCTGGCGGCGGCGCTGTGGCGGCAATTACCGGCGCACAAGCAGCCGCCCTGATTGCCATGGTGTGCGAATTCACAAAGGAATCTGATGCTTTCCCCGCAAAAACAATCCACCTGATACTCGACACAGCGAACACTGCCAGACGTACATTTTTACAACTCGCGCAGAAAGACATTGTCGTTTTCAGTGCTCTCATGGCGACACTGAAGAACCCAACAGACAGCAGTGAACCATCATCCGGGCGTACAATCGACGCCCGTAAAGTCAAAGCTCGTGCAATACAAGCTCGTACAGTTAAAGTTCAGGCAGCGCTAATACAGGCTGCCGAGGTGCCCAGACAAATGATGAACCTTGCTGTAGAGCTCGCAGCAGACATCAAGACGCTAAAACGCCATGGCAACAAGCACCTGATCACGGATCTGGGCATGGCATCCATTCTGCTACAAGCCACGGCCTCATCTGCCAAACTGAATGTTCTGATCAATATCAAACGCGTCAAAAATGAACAATACAAAGCTGAACTTCTGGAAGAATTTGCTGCTTGTCAGTCCACAATGACAGCACTCAAGGCAGCAGACACAAGCATTTACGAATCCCTGTCAGGCTAGTATGGGCACCACGCGACGAACGCTCATCTTTCCTTTTTTGTTTGTACTTCTCAGTTGTGCCGGTGAAAACAACCGGTACGATGAAAAGCAAATAACCCCGTCGGAAGGCTCGATGGAGCAGAACGCCTCTGCCAGGGTCAATCCAGACATTACGACTGCTTTTGAGAACAAAATAGCGGAGAAACTTTTCAGCCTCGCAATAAAAGAAATTTCCAATGCAAGCCCTGAGTCCCGTTCAAGCGTCGTTGATAGTCAGGTCAACAGGCTTCTACGAAGCATCGATATAAAGCGCCTGTCCGAACCAAACAAGCTCCAACTTCGCCTGTTCAAACATCTGCAAACACATCATTCAACAGAAGAAGATGGCGTGGCACGAGGCGCAGAAGCGAAATCGACAGAATTACTAACAGAGACCGACTACTACACAAAATATCTGATACACAGCGCAAGAAATTTTCAGAATGTTCAGGTCCTGGAGGATGCTGCACAGCGAAGCCTCGATGACGAGCATCAGATTATCCGGACACTGAACCAACTGGCTCCGCAAGATTCACTGGAGACGTTGTTTGAGAAGAAGCGATCTGACAAAACAGAATACTTCTCGAATGACCACCAGGGGCGACAGGATTACCTAAGCCAAATTGTTTCAGCAGTATTACAAATCGAACTGTTGCTCCCATCTTATATTCGGATCAATAACCCGGGTGAACTCGCAGTTGAAGGAACACGCGACCGCAACAGAATCCCAACCAGGAGCACCACCTACTACGACGCCAGTAGCAGGACAATACTGATTGATATCACAGACATGGGAAACTTACCCATCTATGAGATTGAAAGCCTCGCGCTCTACTTCGGCGTTCCCGGGCAACATGCTCTCCATGCTGTATTTCCACCCTTCCGTGTGCAGCAGCTCATTCACGAACCGGGTCACGCCGAAGGCTGGGCAGGCTACGCTCTCGCAAATCTGAACAGGCTTCCACTCTACCAGCATCCAACCTCTGTTCTTCATCGCGCTTATTTTCAGACGATGCTAACGAGCCTCGCTATTATTGATATCAACATCCATACAAAGGGGTGGACACACAAACAATCCGTGAATTTCGCTTTGAAGAACACCCCTTTTCCATTGCCGAGGCTGGACTCGTTAGTTCGCGAAGCCGCTCGCCGACCGGGTCGGTTTGCAGTACCGTTTCTTGTTACTCAAGAATTTAATGATCTGAAACGAAGTAGCGAGCAACGACTGGACGGCTTATTTGACCTGGTAGAATTTAACACCATGCTTTTGGGTATCGGCGAAATGCCGATGGCAGAGATCGGTGCACTTGTGGGCAAGTGGCAACCGACAATGCGCTAACAGGCCCCGCAAGGTGTTCTCATACAGCAGTCCGGCGCCTAATGGTCATGACCAT
>CAZAZB010000040.1:0-10587 GCA_964489485.1 uncultured Pseudomonadales bacterium
AGGGAAACGGTTGGCAGCAATGTAGTTTGTTGAATATCGACCTGCAATCGGGAATAGAGTCATTTCAGTCGAAGTTCAAATACCCGGAGCTGGCCGGACTACCCATCTATACAGGTGGGCTTGTGGGTTACTTTGGCTATGACACGGTTCGATATGTCGAGAAACGTGTGGCGAACAGTACGCCAGAGGATACCATTGGCTCTCCGGATATTGTTCTGATGGTTTCTAACGATGTCATCGTGTTTGACAATGTCAAAGGGAAAATACACCTGATTAGTCATGCCAATCCTAATGTTGAGGGCTCATATAAAGCCGCCTTGTCTCGATTAGACTGGATGGAAGATGCAATGCAATCTGCTGTGCCAGAGGAGATTCGAAAACCCATCGAGGGCCCCGCTATTCACGAAGGTGACTTTGCGTCCACCTACGGAGAACAGCAATTTAAGGCTGATGTGGAAAAGATCAAGCGATACATTGTCGATGGTGATGTCATGCAGGTTGTCTTGTCGCAGCGGATGTCCGTTAGTTTCGAGGCAGACCCGCTTAATTTGTATCGTGCATTACGTTCACTTAACCCTTCCCCTTATATGTATTACATGGATTTGGGAGAAGAGCAGATCGTGTCGTCTTCTCCGGAAATATTGGCCCGTCTTGATGATGGTGAAGTGACTGTCAGACCGCTAGCAGGAACGAGAAGACGAGGGCGTGATGCGGCTGATGACCTTGCGATGGAGGAAGAGCTCTTGGCGGATCCCAAGGAACTCGCTGAACATCTTATGCTGATTGATCTCGGTCGAAATGACGTTGGCAGAGTAAGTGAGACAGGGAGTGTGGAAGTAACCGAGGTGATGGTCGTCGAACGATATGCCCATGTTATGCACATTGCATCGAATGTCAGCGGTCGGTTGCTGCCTGGTTATTCTGCGCTCGATCTCCTACGAGCGACATTGCCAGTTGGAACACTCAGTGGTGCTCCGAAGGTACGAGCACTCGAAATAATCGATGAACTGGAACCTGAGAAAAGAGGAATTTATGGCGGCGCAGTCGGCTACCTGTCGTGGAATGGCAACATGGATACAGCCATCGCTATCCGAACCGCGGTTATCAAGAATCATCGGCTCTACATCCAGGCGGGAGCGGGTGTTGTCGCCGATTCCATTCCGGAATTGGAATGGAAAGAGACAATGAACAAAGCGAGATCAGTATTTTTAGCAGCGTCCATGGCTGAATCCGGGTTGAATATTGACCCGGATGCACAGGAGAATCCGCGAGAATATCACAAGGATGAAGCCCGGCAGGTGGTGGGGCTGGATCAGGGAGGGCGATGACATGTTGATGATGATTGATAATTATGATTCGTTCACTTACAACGTTGTTCAGTATTTGTCGGAGCTTGGTGAGCGGGTGGAGGTTTATCGCAATGATGAAATCAGCATTGAAGAAATTGCAAACAAAGAACCGCAGCGAATCGTCATTTCTCCGGGCCCCTGTACACCTAATGAAGCGGGAGTGTCCCTGGAGGTCGTCAGGCGCTTCAAGGGAATAATACCCATTCTAGGTGTTTGTCTAGGGCATCAGAGTATCGGCCAGGTTTTTGGTGCGCGGATTGTTAAGGCTAAAAAGGTGATGCATGGGAAGACGTCACCTATTTATCACGATGGTAGAGGTGTATTTACCGGACTTACGAATCCATTAACGGCGACTCGTTACCATTCTCTTGTTGTAGAGCCTGACCTGCTCGACGCCAGCATGGAAGTGTCGGCATGGACTCTTGATGAAAACGATAATGTTGAGGAGATCATGGGTATTCGACACAAAACCTATTTACTGGAAGGGGTTCAATTTCATCCGGAATCGATCTTTTCTGAATTTGGTCATGAACTACTCGACAATTTTCTAAAGGCGCCAATTAAACGCCAGCAACTTGAAGAAGGAGCCGCTCAGTAATGGATATGCAATTGGCGATTCGAACCCTTCTTGGCCGGCAGCACCTTACCAGTGAGGAAATGCGAGATGTCATCACCATCATTATGTCAGGAAACGCGACAGATGCGCAGATAGGTGGTTTTCTGGTTGCTCTTTCCATGAAAGGTGAAACGGTTGAAGAGATTGTTGGCGCAGCGAGCGTCATGCGAGAACTCGCGACACCCGTTCTAGTCGATAGAGAGTGTCTTGTTGACACATGCGGTACTGGGGGTAGTGGCATAAACAAATTTAATGTTTCGACAGCGAGCGCGTTTGTTGCTGCTGCTGCAGGCGCCCGGGTTGCGAAGCATGGTAATCGTGCAGCTACAAGTAACAGCGGAAGTGCAGATCTGTTAGAAGCATCGGGAGCCTGCATCGATCTGGAGGCAGAACAGGTTGCACAGTGTATCGACACTGTTGGTGTGGGTTTTCTATTTGCGCTTAAACATCACGGCGCAATGAAATACGCAATTGGTCCGAGAAAAGAAATGGGCGTTAAGACGATTTTCAATCTGCTGGGTCCTCTGACAAATCCTGCGCGCGCAGAAAGGCAGCTGATTGGTGTCTATGATATTAATTGGGTCCGTCCACTGACTGAGGTATTGCGTCACCTCGGCAGTAAACATGTGATGGTAGTGCATTCCAGGGATGGTCTTGACGAAATTAGCGTCTCAGCGAAGACAAATGTTGCCGAACTTAAAGAAGGTGTTATCTCTGAATATGAAATAGACCCTGGTGACTTCGGTATTGCTTTAAGTGAACTAGATCGGTTAAGGGTGAATGATAGCGAGGAAAGCCTGAGGCTCGTTCGGGCTGCGTTTGATGGAACGAATCCCGGTGCGCAAGGAATCGTTGCCTTGAACGCTGGTGCGGCAATCTACCTATCCGGACAAGCGGAGAGCTTAACTTCCGGCGTGAGTAGTGCAATGAATGTCATGGTGTCGGGGTACGCCGCTGAAAAGATGTCGCAGTTTGTCTTAAAAACAATCGAACTAAGTGGGAGATGACTGTCAGTGTTGAATCAGCCAGACATTCTTAAAGACATTGTCGCAGAGAAATGGATTGAAATTGAGCAGCGACAAAAGTCTGCACCTTTGTCTGACATCACTAAAGAAATAAACAAAGATGTGCGTGGATTTCGGGCTGCAATGCAGTCAAGAATTGAACGTGAGCAGTGTGCTGTCATTGCGGAAATTAAAAAGGCGTCACCATCGAAGGGCATCATTCGCGAAAACTTCGACCCGGTTGCGATTGCCAAGGATTATGAATCATCCGGCGCCGCCTGTATCTCAGTCTTAACTGATGAGCGATTTTTTAAGGGTTGTGATCGTTTTTTGGTAGAGGCGAGAGATGCCATTGCTCTGCCGGTGCTACGAAAAGACTTTGTTGTCGATCCCTATCAGATTTATGAAGCAAGAATGATCGGTGCTGATTGCATTCTTTTGATTGTTAGCATACTGGAACAGAATCAGCTTAAAGAGCTAAATGACCTCGCATTGTCATTGGGTATGGACGTCCTTGTTGAGGTGCACGATGAGGCTGAACTTGAACGTGCACTTGAGATTTCTCCTGGCTTGCTCGGCATAAACAACAGGAACTTGCGTACTTTTGAAGTCAATATCGATACAACAGTGAGGCTGCTAAATATGGTTCCCGGGGAGACGCTGGTGATTACAGAGAGTGGTATTGTTGATCGATCAGATGTCGATATGATGGTGGATCACCGGGTTTATGGTTTCCTGGTGGGTGAATCCTTCATGAGGGAAGATAGTCCGGGGCGTAAGTTGGAAGCACTTTTTGTGCGGTAGGGCCTCTAGGACAGAGCTTGTGTGATAGAGCTTGTGTCATAAAGCTTATAGGATAAGTCAGGCATTAAACTGGGTAGTGGTCTAAACAGTCGCCCGGACTGCAGGGCAAATATTACCGGGTCCCATAGACAACCATTGTTTTCCCTTTGACTTTTACCAGACCCTGATCTTCCAGCGTTTTCAGTACGCGGCCAACCATTTCGCGGGAACAACTGACAATCCTGCCAATTTCCTGCCGGGTGATCTTAATTTGCATACCATCCGGGTGAGTCATTGCATCTGGCTCTTTCGAAAGGTCCAGTAGCGTTCGCGCCACCCGTCCGGTCACATCAAGAAAAGCCAGATTGCCCACCTGCTGTGTTGTCTTTGTGAGTCGGTCTGCGAGCTGGGCAGCCACCTCGTACAACATACCGGAGTCTTTTTGACTAAGTTCAGTGAATTTTTTGTAACTGAGTTCCGCGACTTCGCAGTCAGTTTTAGCCCGTACCCAGGCTGTCCTTGTGCCTTTGCCAAACATCGCCATTTCCCCAAAAAAGTCTCCTTCGTTGAGATAGGCAACAATAATTTCTCTACCCGTATCGTCTTCGATGAGAACGGTTACAGATCCGCGCGTGATATAGTAGATCGAGTCACTTGCTTCACCGGCATAGATGATCGTACTGCCCCGAGGATATTTCCGCTTGTGGGCGGAGGACAGAAAGCCTTCCATATGAGAAAGCGTTGGTGAAGATAGCGTAAGGCTAACCATGGATTATGTTGGCAAGTTGAATTTGACTGATAAGGTTACGTCCAGCAACAATTGAAAACAACTGTTATTCAGTGATCGGTTCCTGACAGGGACTAAAACCTGATTAAGGGCAACTATTTAGGGTTCAGTGGTCGCTGCGAGAACTGGAGTCAGTGTCAATTGGAATGTGCTTCCGAGATGGAGAGAAATGTGAAAGGTACCGTAAGGTGGGTTGATGGCGTGATGTTTCTTGCCGAATCGGGTAGTGGACATGCTCTGGTGATTGACGGTGCGCCAGAATCTGGTGGCAGGAATATGGGCGTTCGACCGATGGAATTGATGCTATTGGGTGTCGGCGGTTGTACGAGTTTTGATGTGATGACGATCTTAAAGAAGGCGAGACAAGCGGTGACGGATTGCGTAGCCGAATTAGAAGCGGAACGCGCTGAAGGCGTGCCTGGAGTTTTCACTCACATCCATCTGCATTTTGTTATTACAGGGTCAAATTTGAAGGTGGCTCAGGTGGAAAGGGCGCTTAGGTTATCAGCAGAAAAATATTGTTCAGCGTCTATTATGCTCGGGCAAGGGGGTGTTGAGATAACACATGACTATGAGATAGTTGAAGCAGGTTTGCGGGAGTGATTTATTGAATAGTACGACCTGGACGCTAGTCGTCAATGCGTGCCTGCTTGAGAAGCGTGAGGAAATTACCAGTTTTATCCAGATTGACCGTCACTTTTCGGCTGGTCATCTTGAAGCCATGCTGCAGGATATTTCTGAATTGCTCGGTGCCGAGGTCCTTAGTCGGTCCAGCGTCCATTTTTCTCCGCAAGGGGCTAGCGCCGCTTTGATCGTAGGGCAATTAGAAGGGCAAGGTAACACGACTCTTTTTCATTTGGACAAGAGCCACCTTGCCTGTCATACCTATTTTGAACAGAGTGAAAAATCCGAATGGCGAAGTTTCAGACTGGAGCTTGAATTGTCAACCTGCGGTGATCTACCGGTTGAAAAAGTGCTGGCTCGTATAGCCGCCGACTACAAATTCGACATATTTTTAGTGGATTGTCAGCGTCGCGGTTTTATGCGGGATCGGAACGGGCTGCTTGAACTCGTCAATCCCTCTGATGGCTCACCAGAAGTAGATATCAAGATCAATGGTTACCAATCCCGTAAAAAAGATGGCTTTTGCTCCGGTACCCTAATGATAGCTGAAGATTTGGGGAATAGGGAAGACGAATGGACCCGGCTTCTGGCTAAACCCAGTAGCTAGATCGCGTCATTAGCCTGGAGATACCGCGCATTACTCGTTTGATGGGTGCGGGAAATTTTGCGCCACCCTGCTCGAACGCCATATCTGCATGTTTATTTTCATCTTCACGCATCTGGGTGAGTATTGCCCTTGAAGGCGTGTCGTTAGGTGATATCTTCTCTAAATGATCGTCCAAGTGTTGGCACACTTCTTCTTCTGTCGCGGCGACAAATCCGAGATTGACCTTGTCACCGAGAAGCCCGGTGATAGCTCCCATTGAAAAGGAGGCAAGATACCAGAGGGGGTTAAGATAGCTGACATGTGAGTCCAATTGCGTGATGCGTTCTTCGCACCAGGAAAGATGGTCGGTCTCTTCATCAGCTGCTTTTAGCATCGCATCGCTGGTTTGTCGATTCTGTGAAGTGAGGGATTGGCCATGGTAGAGTGCTTGTGCGCATACCTCACCGGTGTGATTGATACGCATTAGTCGCGCCGAATAGTCACGTTCCTCCTGGGAAAGTTCTACGCTGGCCAGTGCCCCGCCAGGAGACGATCTGTTCCGTTTTCCAACAGACCCTGCTGTCGCTCGCAAGAAGTTGTCAAAATGGTGGATGAAGTTATCTGTTGGTGAGCGCATTGTTCTTATATATTGTTCTTATATATTGTTCTTATCTTAACCAAGACGGGTAAGTTGTCTCCCGGCGAGGATATGGAGGTGAATATGAAAAACAGTTTGTCCACCTTGCTCGTTGCAGTTCATCACAAGCCGATACCCGGAAACATCAACCTGTTGTTCCTTTGCAATTCGAACGGCGACCAGAGTCATATGACCGAGTAGTGCTTGATCTTCGAGGGTCGCGTCATTGACAGTGCTGATATGCTGTTTTGGAATGATAAGAATGTGTAGCGGAGCCTGCGGGTTAATATCCGAAAAAGCTAATACCTTGTCATCTTCGTACACGAGTTCTGCCGGAATATCCTTGGCAACTATCTTACAAAATAGGCAGTTCTCACTCATTGTCCCTTCCTGCTTGAATTAGTGGCTGTGCAGCGTCAGTCGCTGCTGTGCACTCTGGTCTGAACTGCACTCTGGTCTGAACTGCACTTTGGTCTGAACTGCGCTTTGACCGGAACTGCGCTTTGACCGGAACTGCGCTTTGACCTAAGTAGCACTTCGATCCAGAACATAAGCTGTAAATCCTTTCTCGTTCAGAATATAGGCGCCAAGTTTCGCCCGTTTGCCTCCTTCATCCGCCATGACGTAAATACCATCTTGCTTGAGCTTTGGCGCATTTTTTCTTAAGAGCAGGAATGGGATGTTCAGGCTTCCAGGTATCTTGTCTGCTTCAACTTCCTTCGGACTTCGTACATCAATAATATAAGTCTTAGGGTCGCCCTGCTTGATCATTTCACGAGTCTCATCCATAGAGATCTTTTCTAAAACAGGTTTCATCAACAAACTTTCAAAATCTGGTTCGGACAACCTCATAAGATTGCCATCGGTTGTCATGGTAACCGTTGCATTTCGTGGTGCATCACTAACCAGCGCATCCTGACCGAAATTATCACCCGCTTTTAGTTCTGCCAGGAGTTTCTTTTTATCTCCACTAATCCGTTCAACGGTTGCTCTACCCGCCTGAATAACATAAAAGTAATCACCCTTGTCCCCCTGTGCTACGATAATATCGCCAGTAGCAACGGTCACTTCTTCAAATTTGCCGAAAAGTGTCTGGATGTTGGTTGGAGGGATAAACTCGAACAATGGTGAACTTAGCAGGGTTGACATCCAGTCCACGCCTTCATCTTCGGGTTGTACGGCACTGGCGTTTGATTGTGTCCCGCCGTTGAATAATCCAAGGTCTGATCGTTCAATGGTCAGTATTCTTGTATCCTCGGTTGATACCGCCGTGAGCCTATGTGGGCTGTTGTTGTCAATGGGATTCATTGCTGCATCTTCGTCAGCACTGCGATTCATGACTTCAAACTTTTCGTCGAGCAGGTCCAGGCTGCCCGAGACTAACCAATAGACCTTTGAATCTTCGTCTGCTCGTTTAAACACCATTTTGCCTTTGGCAATTGATTTTAGCTGAGCGTGGGTGACCATCTCTGAAAACTCATTTTCGCTCATACTGGCAAATGGTGAGAGTTTTTTTATTTTGTCTAGATCTTCACCTTCCATGAAACAGGAGACCTTTCTGGGCAAGAGATAATGATTGTAGTGAACAGGGCATTATAGGTAACAGGGGCCGCGAAGGATACACAGCGACCCTGAATTTCTATCTTGTCAGTGCTAAACGTTGACTCGAATCAAGACCCGCGAGGCGGTTGATGGAAGTAGTTGAGCTTGTTTGAGTTCAGGGTGGCGATTGTTGCTTCGTGGGATTCAAGGGAAAGCGGACCTAGCATGACCGCATATTGAAGCCCGTGAATTGTTGAACGTTTCTGAATATAGGCTTCTAGGCCCAGGTGGCTCAGCGTCATTTGTCTTGATTCTGCGCCATTGAGGTGAGAATAGAGGCCAACCTGGATAATTTTCCCTGCCCTGGGTAGATCTATTTCAGGGAAGTCGTGAGCCAGGTGACTGTACGGATCTTCTTGTTGTACGAATGCCTCTGGTTTTCTTATAGGCTCGGCAGTCTGGTCGCTCGGAGACGCCATCAGATAAATCAGGGAAATTGATGCAGCTGCGGCGATCGAACCTTTTAGCCAGTCAAGGCCCTTTATTGAGTTGAGACGCTTTACTAGGTTGAGACTCCCGCCATCGGATTTGCTGACGGTTGGTGATCGTTGAGTTTCAGGTGTCTGGACGATGGCTAATTCCAGTTGAGCCGATTGTGTATAAGATTTGTTATCAGATTCCATAGTTGCATTCGTCTGATCCTGGTTGTGATCCGCCCACTGTCCTGTGAGGGTCGGTGAGTCGGTGTCATCTTTGAAATCCAGAGGCACGTGGGTGTCGCTATCCTTCTGGACGACCCTCTGGTTGGCTGACACAATAATAACGGTGACATTGTCTTTGCCTCCGCCTGCGAGTGCAGCTTCAATTAATCGATCTGTTAGCTGTTGATCCGTACCTTCACTTCTCAAAATGATTTCGATATTGTCTTTGCTGACACAATCGGTTAGCCCGTCGCTACAGAGCAGGATTTTTTGACCGGGTTTCCATTTGTCGCTTAAGCTGTCTGCTCGAACAGTCTCCAACTCCTGAACACCCAACGCCCTTGTTACCGCGTTTTTTCTAGGGTCAGTTTCCGCTTCCTCTGCGGTGATTTCACCGCTATCAATTAGCGACTGCACCAGAGAATGATCAACAGTTACCTGTTTGAACGTTTCGGTATCAAGTAAGTAGGCGCGGGAATCACCAACCCAGAAAATATTGTAAAGACTTCCCTGTGATAAGAGGAGTACAAGGGTGGTTCCCATATTGGTCCCCTTGCCGTCCGTTTCTGCGTATTCCTTAATTTTGGCATGAGCCGATTCTATGGCTTGATTGACGCCATGGCTCTTGCGAATCATAGTCGTGACTGTGTAGGTTGCAATGGCGCTTGCGATTTCGCCGAAGCCGAGGCCACCCATCCCGTCCGCTACAATCCATAATTCTCTTTCGGCGTCACAGACGTAGTTATCTTCGTTATTACTACGAATATTACCCACATGTGTACCAGCACCGTAGTGATGCAAAGAGTGCTCCCGACAGAAGATTTAATGCAATATGCTATGAGAAAAAATAATTGTCCAACATTATGAATGAGATTGCCATAGTATTCCCGATGTTCGGACAAATTTGCCGTTGTTGTGGAGCTTCGATAAATTAAAACGGCTGGAAATATGTTCGTCCAAGCTATATTCTTCTCTATCTAATTATTAGTTGTTTGAAAGCGTGGGTTGATGGCAAAAGAAAACGTCAATGTGGGAGTAATGTTTGCTGACGTTACCGGTAGTACTAAGTTGTATGAAGATCTAGGTGATGAAAGTGCCAATCGTATTATTGGCAAAGTACTCGATGTAATGGCGAAAATAACGGAGGGATACCAGGGCTATGTCATCAAGACAATCGGCGACGAAATAATGTGCCGGTTTGCCTCTGCCAACGATACTGTTAGGGCGGCGATTGAGTGCCAGGAAGAAATTACAGCCGGCATTCAAGGGGAAGATATACAGATCACGATCAAGGTTGGGTTGCATTTTGGACCGGCGATATTGATGGAAGATGGTGATGTTTTCGGAGATGCGGTAAACGTTTCTGCACGGATGGCGGGTATTGCGAAAGGGTCGCAAATTATCACTACCCAGGAAACTATCGGCTTGCTAGATGCGAATCTCCAGGATATGAGCCGACAGTTCGATCGAACAAATGTGAAAGGTAAAGACGAAGAAATAGTTGTTCATCAGGTTGTCTGGGAAACCAGCGACGACGTGACCAGGATCGAGATATCGACAGAAGAAGTTGAAGAAGAACTTAAGCATCTATCCCTGAATTTTCAAGGCATTGAAACCAGAATAGCGTCAGATGATCACCGAACATTTGTGATAGGAAGAGGAGTTCAGAGTGACCTCTTGTGCAAAACTCGACTTGCATCCCGATCCCACGCGACCCTTGAATTCCGTCGCGGGAAATTTCTGCTTACCGATCAAAGCTCTAATGGCACTTTTGTTCAGACCGCCGATGGTGAAACCGTATTTTTACGGCGCCAAGAACTGATGCTCTGGGGTTCTGGCGACATATCACTTGGTGAGGATGTTGCAAAAGAAGAACCGAACGACCTGATTCATTACACCTGCGAGTAGTCAATCTCTCGAGCTACTCTTCTTGAAGAACGGCTAGTCTTGAAGAACGG
>CAZAZB010000040.1:10687-16520 GCA_964489485.1 uncultured Pseudomonadales bacterium
TCTTGAAGAACGGCTAGTCTTGAAGAACGGAAACCCTGAAGAGTGCACCTTGAAGAGCGGTATCCTTGAAATGTCGTATTCCTGAATCGCAGATTCCGGGTACTTTAGTCCTGTGTTGGAATGACCTCGACATAAGGCGATAGGGCAATTGAAGGCCAAGTTCCTCAAGAAGCACTAGGCAAAATGCCAAAAAAGCAGCAAAATAGCTTGTTCGGTTCGTTTTGGGTGAAATTAATGGTATCTCGGCATGTCTGATCGTCCGCCTCCAGAGTCACAGGGTGATGATGAAACCGCTGTGCGCCCGAAATCAACGGGTGAGCAGACAGCGGTTCGAGGTAGTCAACCGGATCAAAACAGTCAACCGGATCAAAACAGTCAACCGGATCAAAGCAATCAACCGGATCAAGCCGAATCGAACGCTAATGCCACCATTCTCCGGGCACCCATCCAAAATCAGAATGCCACCATCCTCCGCGAACCCGCGAGAGATGGTTCTTCAAATGCGACGATTATTCGCACGCCTTCTCCGCTGCCTCAACAGCCTGTAACGGCAGAACCGTCCAGAGCAGCCAGTAGTCAGACCACGCATGTGCGTGACTCTGGCCCCGGTGATGACGATGCCACTGTCATTGCAGATGCCGGGGATGACGACTCAACCGTAATAGGGCCCAGGGCGACGGCTTCAGATACAACGTATATAGCAGCTGTTGGAAAACAGATCGAATCCAAGAGTAATTCTGAGGCAGGGAGACTGCTCAAAAACCGGTTTGTACTGGAAGAGAAAATCGGTAGTGGAGGGATGGGTGACGTATACAAAGCACTTGATCTAAGAGCGCAGGAAGCCCAGGAGCGGAATCCGTATCAAGCGATCAAACTACTGAACGAAAATTTCTCCCGTCATAAAGACGCTTTTGTTGCCCTGCAGAGGGAAGCTTCCAAGACCAGAGGTATCCCCCACAAGAACATTATGGGGGTATACGACTTCGACCGTGAAGGCGATACCGTTTATATGACCATGGAGCTCCTGACCGGGATGCCGCTTGATGACTATCTCAAGGAACACCCGGAAGGTGTATCGCTAGAGGATGCGTGGAATATTATCGATGGTGTGTGTCAGGGTCTTAGCCGGGCACATGGTGCAGGGATCGTTCACTCTGATTTTAAACCGGGTAACATTTTTTATACGGAGGAAAAGGTCGCCAAGGTTTTTGACTTTGGCATTGCCCGTGCCATAGAAAATCCCGGTGATCTGCAAGCCGATGGGGAAAAGACGGTATTTGATGCAGGTTCACTGGGGGCGCTGACGCCTACCTACGCCAGTTACGAAATGTTAAAGGGTCTGGAACCTTCCAAATCAGATGATGTTTATGCAATCGCTTTGGTTGCCTATGAACTGTTCACTGGTAAGCACCCTTACGATCGAGTACCTGCTGATAAAGCCTTCGAGCGGGGCATGGTAGCCAAGAGAATCCCGGATCTGAAACGTCGACATTGGAATGCGCTGAAAAATGCCTTAGCGCTTAAAGGTGAAGACCGTACCCAAACTGTGGATGAATTCCATGAAGGTATGTTCAGTGAAGACCCGCCAATTCTTCGCAACACCGCTATCGTTGCTGTTTTACTCACTTCGATTGGCTTTGGGGTCTATTCGCTATATTTTACCGGCCCGGTAGAGATTCCGGAAGATCTTCAGACACAGTTGGACTTGCAGCAAAAAAGTCGAATCACATTAAACGATCGGTTGCAGAATGTGAATTGGGAGTCTGATGAATGGCATGTACAGGTTAATAAGTCGCTGACTGATATGAAGCGCGCGACTTATGTTGTCTCGCAAGAATGGATGGAGTTTGAGGCTCCGGAGAATCTGGAGAAGATGCAAAAAGAGGTCGCAGATATTGAGCAGAAAATCCTGGAGGCTTACCTTTTTAAAATTGGCGAACTCAAGACTTTTGCGAATGAGCGGGCTAAAGATGCTGAATCAGTCGCTACCGCTATTGCGGAATTAAGCGCTGCCAGTAAGTACATACAGATAGCAGAAACAAACAAATATAACCGATTGAACCCTGCTGGTGTTGCATCACAGAAGGCGGCAGTCGAGATCAGGTTGGAAGACAGACAGAAGGAGAGCGCCATTCTGGTGGAACTCGCTGCGCAGGAAGCTGCCGCAGAAGCAGCGAGGATTGAGCAAGAGCGAATCGACGTCGCAAAGGCGATAGAACAAGCTGATCGACAAAAGATCTACGATGAACAAATTGTAGTGTTGAAAAAAGTTTTGAATACTCAATGCCCCAAGTTTGATATCCCGGATGAGGATATAAGTGAGCTCGGCACGGCTTTGGTTGAACTGGAGAAATTGTCTCCGGAATGGTATGCCCTTAATAAAGAGAATATTGCCAAAGCGCTCCGTGGCTGCATTCAGCTAAATATAGGTGTACCAAGACCGCAAAGAGCCCTGGCAGTGAAAGAGAAGGTGATGGTGTTCTTCCCCGATGAGCCCATAATTTCAGGTATTCAGATCCAAAATAGGGACCCCTGCACGGCCAAGGGTCTTGTCGGTCGTGGATATCGAAATTTGAGCTGGTGTGAGGATGAATTGGCTAAAGGAGGCACTGGCCCCCAGTTGGTTGTTATTCCGGAAAAACTGGGCGAAGCGGCTGAGGAGGAAAGTGAGGTTGTGGAAGAAATTGCCAAATTTGCTATTAGCCGAACTGAGATAAAAGTGGGTGATTACAATCGATATTGTGAAGCGGTTGGTTGCGATAAACTTCCTGGTCCAAACCCATTACGGCCTGCAACCAATCTAACAATCGGAGATGCAAAAGCCTATACAGCCTGGTTGTCCGAACAGAGCGGACGCCAATATCGCCTGCCCACAGTAAAAGAGTGGGTCTGGGCGGCCAAGACGAATACCACGAAGTACTTTGTCGACATCAATGTTAATTGTTCCGTTGACTCCCGTGGCGTGCGGTTGGGCGAAACATTGCTAAGTGCCCTATCCGGTAGACCAAATAAGTGGGGCCTATACAATCCGGTTGGTAATGCCCGTGAGTGGGCTGAAGAGCCAGATGGTAGCTTGATGGCGCTGGGTGGTGCACATACAGATGCGATGAACGAATGTCGTGATGCCCAGGCGCCACTTGAACAGCGAACGCCAATGCTTGTAAACCACGATGGGCAGGCGGATCCGGTAACTGGCTTCAGAATACTTCGGGAAATTGGCACAGCCTGCTCAGGGTCTAATTGCTCGCGTTCCGCTGAGTTGGCCAACGGGAATACCAATGATTCAGTTTGATAGACTATTCACGCTAATTAGGCTACCTTTCTCCTGCTGTAATCGCTAAAAAGCATGTGCAGCGTTCGTAGGAAATAACCTTCATTATCAGTAAGTTACCGATCGAGGTATGTGTGGGATATACCTTATGTATTCGGATTACTGCGATTGAATGGGCGTGGTTAAAATAATGAGCAAAAATTGCCAAAAAATTTCATGGGGCTTGATGCTACTCAGCAGTGTCTTAGTGCTGGAAACCAACGCTGCGCCCGCCAGTCAGGCTGCGTTGGAATTTCCAACTTTTAGAGTAGGTGATTATCTCAAATTTGAACCTCGCAAGACCGACCCTGAGTTATTTGAAGAGCTAAACAAAGACGAAGTTGATATCCCTAGACTGTCAGAGCGTCTATACAGCGAGGGAGAAGATGCCCGGCTACCGATAGATAGGGTGATTGTGACCGGTGTTACACCCCACCCGGAGTTTGGCATTACTCCTGAGAGTATCCAGGCGCTGGCCGATAAGTTATTGAGAGAGGAAAAGGCGACAGAAACAGATGAAAATGGCTTTTCCCGACGTGATCTTGATGATATCGGCGCACTCATCCGAGAGATGTGGGATCGTGGCACTGAGCCCGACAAGGAAGATATGGACAAGGTCTTCAGAATGCTTGAAGTTCAGAATATCCAAAGAGGCTGGATCACACTTGAACAGTTGGATGCGGTAGCACTCGGTATCACGGAATTTTATAGGGATCCGAAGCGGGGCTTTATCCTGTCTACAGCGTTCGTACCTGCCCAGGATGTTGTCGTAGACGACGGTGTAGACACGACTATCGAGATTCGTGTGCTGGAAGGTCGCCTCGGGGAAGTCACCGTCTCAAACAATGAGATATTTGATGATGACACCATTCGGGCGGCGTTTAACGACGAGGTCGGAGAGGCAGTAACCGGAGATCAGGTAGAAAACGCCCTCCGTCGGGTTAATGATTTACCTGGCATCCGAGTTAGGGGATCATTCTCTCCGGGCGACAAGGTTGGCGAAACCAGCCTGAATTTAGGGGTCTTAGAGGAACGATCCTGGGCCGCTTCTGTCCTAATGGACAATCACGGTGCCGATACGACTGGCGAAAATCGAATTTTTGCGAGTGTAGAGTGGCTGAATATCGCCAATAAGGGTCATCGCGTGGCAATTGGTGCCTTGCGTTCTGAGGGTCCTGATTCGACGACCTATGGATTGCTGGAGTACGAACTGCCCGTTACGAAGGATGGACGAGGAAGAGTCCGTGCGTCAGTCAGTAGTAATATATTTACGGTAACAAGGCTTGCAGCACTTCCTGAGATTACAGGTGAAACAAATAGCGTTAGTGTTTTAGGGTCCTATCAGTTCCTCCGCGGGCGAACGTTAAATTTGAATGCGCAGGTGGGATATGTACAAAAAGATGTGTTGTTCCAGGTTGGCGATCTGGAGACGCTATCGACAGACCAGAAACTTGAGACAGTTTCTGTAGCCGTCGACTATACGCAGTTGTGGGATAAACAGTTACTTCTGCTGACGGGTCGATTTGGTATCGATCAGGGACACATTATCAGTGGTGAGTTGCGGGATCAGTCGACGGACTTCACTAAAGTGTTGTTGAATGCCAATTTGCTGAAGAGATTCAGTATAAACAACTGGCTAACCAAGAACAGGTCGTCATTCAACCTGGTGGCCAAGATTAATAGCCAGTATGCGGTGAAGTTTTTATCTTCGGTTGAACAGTTTTCGTTAGGCGGCCCGACGGCTGTGAGAGCCTTCGGTGTAAGTGATGTATCGGTAGATAGTGGTATTTATGCTGGGTTGGAGTTATTTTTTGATCTGCCGCTCGACCCGGTGAAAAAGTTTAATTTGCCATTGGACCCGTTAAGGCCATTTGTTTTTTATGACTACGCCTACGGTGTAGCGATTGGATTGGCAGGTGGTGGCAATCGGGATGCAGAAATTAAGGCTTATGGATTCGGCTTGAGGATAAATTGGCCAGGTAGGGGTATTGCAAATTTAATATTTGCAAAACCACAATCCGCCTTTTATCAGAACGACTTTTTAGATGCGGACGGTAAATCCAGGATTTACTTTGATGTGACATTCCAGATTCACTAGTAGAAGTTAGAGAATGATGGGCAATAGGTCATCTCGTAAGGTAGTCAACGTCAGGCGTGAGAATAGCCATTCTGATGCGCCAGATTTCGCTCGTCAGCACAAATTAAAGCCCCTTACGTCTTATATGATGGAGAAGGGTCTTCTCGTCTCAACCCTCCTCGTGAGTCAGTTGCTGTTTTCTCCAGCGACACTTGCGTCACCTGAAGGCGGAGTTGTCGTAAGCGGTGCCGGGAGTGTTGCTCAGGTCACGCCGCTTCAAACTCATATTACGCAAGAATCACAAAATCTGTTGATGAATTTTGATAGTTTTAATGTAGCTCTTGATGAATCAGTTCTCATTAGCCAGCCAAATGTTTCCGCGTGGTTCGTCGGGCAGGTTGTGGGCGACAATCCTTCCGGAATATTCGGCTCAGTCACTGCTAATG
>CAZAZB010000041.1:0-16394 GCA_964489485.1 uncultured Pseudomonadales bacterium
AAGCAGTCATTGAAAGAAGGGCACCTGATTGCGAAACTGACATCGATGCGGCATTGCGGGTCCTGAATGATGACATGCTCGCCCGCTATGACCCCACATCGGTTCCCCAGTACTGGTTTGGTGGTAGGCGCGTAACACTTTCCACCTTGAAACTCAGGAAGCTGATCAGTGCGGAAGATGTCGCGAATCAAAGTCGGCTCAGGCTGAACTGGTCTCGATATACGCCACTGTCCGTCAATCAGCCGGCGCAGGACCGCCTAAATGTTGCACTGGTGCTGCCCGCTGCTGAAGCGGCTGATCCAAAGATTGAAAAATTGCTGGCGAAAAACCGCCAATACAACTGGTTCCTGGTCGATTTAAAAAGTCCGCTCGGCGAGGAAATTCGTCTATTGTCGGGCCTGGAATCGAGTAGCCGACCCGTATTTCTTCTTGAAGGCAAGCCACTTACCGATGTTGAGGCAACATCGTTGATTCCACGGTCCGTTCGCTCTTTGCTCTAGCATGTAGGCGCCATGTTTGATCTTCATAGTTCCGTTCAACAAAGGTTTCGGATGCGCTTGGCGCGGAAATATCAGAAGGTTTATGGCTGAGACTGCTGCAGGAAGTGACTGATAGCAGGACGAGGCTGAGAAGGAATAGTTTTCGGTTTCGGTTTGGGGCTAGGTTTAGGGCTAGTTCCCTAGAGCGTGAACTTCATGTGACTTCTCTAGACACCAAATGGTTCATATTGGACATCAACAATAAACATTTCACTATCACCAATAGGACGCCGAATCAGCACATCGTCACCTTTACATTTTCCGAGCAAACTTTTTGCCATAGGCGACTCAAGACTGATCCATCCTTTCTTCATATCAAATTCATCCGCCCCAACGATACGGATCTGGCTTGGGTCTCCATTTTCGTCTTCAAGCTTTATCCATGCGCCAAAATAGATCTTGTTTAGATCGTCTGGCTTGCGATCCACTATTTCAAGATTATCAAGTTGTTTGGTTAAATAACGTATTCTCTTGTCTATTTCTCTCAGGTGCCTTTTGCCGTAAATATAGTCTGCATTTTCTGATCTGTCACCGAGCGCTGCCGCAGCGGCGACCTTCTGGGTGACCTCGGGGCGCTTTGTTTTCCAGATAAAAGTCAGCTCATCACGCAAAACTCTGGCACCTTCAGGGGTAATGTAGACTTTCTTTGCCATCAGTGTGTTTCAGCTCTCTCTAACAAATTTTTAATCTGGCGCCAATCAACGATCTTGAAGTTCTGATTCTGCATTTCTCCTTCTACCGTCACATTGCTATTGTCGTGGGCGACAAAGAACCCGAGGGGAAACGTTGGACCCATATTTGAGCTAATTGCCTCGATGCCATCGGAATAACTCGTACCGTCTATGTCCATACTATCCTTGATTTCAAACACATCAATGAATTGATTATTGCGTCGGTCGTAAATGGCGTATCGGCTGTTTCCCTGGGATGAAACGATCAGGTAGCCATCGCCGTTTCCACCATCGTAAATGGTGATTCCTTCGAGATCTGATTTTAATGGATCGCGCCAGCCTAGTGCCACTACCTGTTCAGCGTGGGTGCCCCGTACATCCGCATCAAACTTCCAAATACCTTCCTTTTCCTCGGACACATAGAGTTTACGATGATAATCGTCTACCACACAGCCCTCGGCATTCGAACCTACTTCCAGCTGTCTGACTTTTCTTGCGCTCCACCCATTCTTTGATTCGATACGGAACTGGTTTATTGCACCACTGCTATGTATCGTAAAGTAGTAAAAGTTGCCATCGGTATCTTCGTGCATGCAGATACCGCGTAGTTTTTTCGCGCCACTCTTTATCTTTGTTTTCGTTAACTCCACCAATAAATGCTGCTCTGCATCAATCGTTAGCAGAGAAACATCGCCACTATACCAGTGACTCACCGCAATGATGGGCATCTCCTTGCCTTCATAGGAGTATCCATAGCGAATATCAATGTTATTCGGTGAACCGCCTTCCAGAAATTGAAGTTGCTGACCGTCCAGATCATAAACAAGAATACCAAGGGGTTTTCTGGGCATCTGGTGACTTGCTTTCAGGGTGGCGAGTATGAGTGAGCGAGAGGGGTCAGTCGGATCGACCCATACGGCGATATCGTCAACTGAATCACCTGGATAGGGTGATGGGTCAGTTTCCAGGGCTGCGCTAACGGATGAAAGCGACACAATAAATAACAGGGATTGCCAGAAGGACGCTAACATTTATGACAGGATGTTGAGATGTTCGAGCAACGTGACAAGCCAAACGGCTCCGGCAAGGGTGAGTGAAAGCGTGATCGCAGCCGACCCGTAGTCTTTGGCCCGACCCGAGAGCGGGTGATATTCAGGACCGATGCGGTCAATGGCGGCTTCAATACCTGAATTCAGGAGTTCAACAACTAACACAAACATCGAAATAGCCATTAAACCAGTGAATTGCAGCGCGGATTCGGAGATCCAGACACCCAGGGGGATGAGCAGAATGATAATGCCCAGTTCCTGTCGGAATGCAGATTCATATTTGAATGCTGCCCTGATGCCCTGATATGAGAAACGAGTCGCATTGACAAGATGACGAAATCCAGTGTTGCTTGCCTTGTCGAAAACGGGCTGTGATTCTTCATTTGCACTCTGTGTCGCTACCAGCGAATCAGCCGTGGATTCAGCAGTAGAATCAGGCCTGTTTTCAGGGGGTGGGTTCATGAAATATCCAATGAAAAGCGGTTGCCGAAATAAAGGCCTCAAACTGCCATAGAGAATAGCCCAAAGCAACTTGAATCAATCGAAAGCGCCCCCAATATAGTATGCAGAATGGAGGCTAAGTCCTCGGAAACTAATTGAAGGTTATAGTATGCGAATAGATAAGTTTACCAGCAAATTACAGGAAGCGTTGTCAGACGCCCAGTCCATTGCCGTTGGCAAAGATCACAATTACCTCGCACCCGTTCATCTGGTGTTGGCACTCTTGAACCAGCGTGGGGGATCCACGCAGCCACTACTTGCCCAGATGGGGGTCGATGTTGCTAACTTTCGCGATGAGCTTGATCATCTTGTGGAAAATCTGGCGACGGTCAAAGAGAATCTTGGAGATGTTCAAATGTCGCCAGAAATAGGGCGGCTTCTTAATCTTGCCGATAAATTTGCCCAGGAAAGAGGTGACCAGTTCATTTCCAGTGAGGTGGTCCTACTCGCTGCATTGGAAGACAAGTCAGATCTGGGTGCTCTGTTTGCCAAATATGGTGTTAGAAAAGATGCACTCATTCGAGTTATCGATCAGGTGCGTGGCGGTGACAAGGTTGATGATCCGAATGCTGAAGATACCCGGCAGGCATTAGACAAATACACGATCAACCTGACTGAAAGAGCGATAGATGGAAAGCTCGATCCGGTCATCGGCCGCGATGACGAAATACGTCGTACGATTCAGGTGCTTCAGAGACGCACAAAAAACAACCCGGTATTGATTGGAGAGCCTGGTGTCGGAAAGACTGCAATTGTCGAAGGGCTGGCACAGCGGATCGTTGATGGTGAAGTTCCGGAAGGACTGAAGGATAAAAAGATCCTGTCTCTCGATATGGGCTCACTGATTGCCGGTGCCAAGTTTCGCGGTGAATTTGAAGAGCGACTCAAGGCAGTGCTCAATGAGTTAGCAAAAGAAGAGGGCTCTGTCATTCTGTTTATTGATGAGCTTCATACCATGGTGGGTGCAGGCAAAGCTGAGGGCGCGATGGATGCCGGTAATATGCTGAAACCGGCCCTGGCACGCGGTGAGTTGCACTGTGTTGGTGCTACAACACTCGACGAATTCAGGCAGTACATTGAGGCGGATGCCGCACTGGAACGCCGTTTCCAGAAAGTGCAGGTTGATGAGCCCAGTGTTGACGATACCATTGCCATTTTAAGAGGTCTTAAGGAACGCTATGAGATCCACCATGGCGTCGATATCACCGATCCGGCGATTATTGCTGCAGCGAAGTTATCTTATCGTTACATCACAGACAGGCAACTGCCAGACAAGGCCATTGATCTGATTGATGAAGCGGCGAGCTTGATCCGAATGGAAATGGATTCCAAGCCAGAGGATATGGACCGACTCGAGCGACGATTGATCCAATTCAAGATCGAAAGAGAAGCCTTGAAGAAAGAAACAGATGAGGGCTCCATCAAACGCCTCGAAGATCTGGATGAGAATATTGATTCCCTGGCAAAGGAATTTGCCGACCTGGAAGAAATCTGGAATTCAGAGAAAGCATCACTGCATGGTGCACAGCAGGTCAAAGAGGATCTTGAACAGGCGAAGCTCGATCTGGAAGTCGCCAGAAGGGCAGGCGACCTGACCCGAATGTCGGAGTTGCAATACGGAGACATCCCCAGGTTGGAGAAGCAGCTTGAAGTGGCATCACAAACCGATATCAGTGACATGAAACTATTGCGGAACAAGGTAACGGATGAGGAAATTGCCGATGTCGTTTCCAAGTGGACCGGCATCCCTGTTTCCAAAATGCTGGAGGGAGAAAAAGAAAAACTACTGCATCTGGAAGACGAGTTACACAAACAGGTCATCGGTCAGGCTGAAGCTGTCACAGCAGTCGCCAATGCCGTGCGAAGGTCTCGTGCTGGTTTGTCCGACCCCAATCGTCCTAATGGATCATTTCTGTTCCTTGGACCTACCGGTGTCGGTAAAACAGAGCTATGTAAATCACTTGCCCGGTTTTTGTTTGATACCGAAGATTCCTTGATAAGGGTCGATATGTCTGAATTTATGGAAAAGCACTCTGTTGCAAGACTCATTGGTGCTCCCCCCGGTTATGTTGGTTATGAGGAAGGCGGCTATTTGACGGAACTGGTCAGGCGTAAACCCTACTCTGTCATATTGTTAGATGAGATCGAAAAGGCGCATGTAGATGTTTTCAATATCCTGCTCCAGGTTCTCGATGATGGCCGCTTGACAGATGGCCATGGGCGAACAGTAGATTTCAAAAACACCGTGTTGGTGATGACATCTAATCTTGGCTCTGATGTTATTCAGACGCTTGCGGGTGAATCGAACTACGAAGAGATGAAAGAGGCGGTCATGAATGTTGTTTCGCATCATTTCAGGCCTGAATTCCTGAACAGGGTTGATGATGCGGTTGTGTTTCATCCGCTTGCGAAGGACCAGATCCTCGATATCGCAAAAATACAATTGCGAATTCTTCAGGACCGACTGATGGAAACGGATATATGCATTCAGTTTGACAATAATGCGCTGGAATATTTAACAGACGTTGGTTATGACCCGGTCTATGGCGCACGTCCCTTGAAGCGTGCCATTCAGCGACATTTGGAAAACCCGCTGGCACAGGAACTTCTGGCAGGGCATTACAAACCTGGCGACAAGATTGTCGTTACGCGAGAGGGCGAAGCACTTGCCTTCGCGGTTGCTTAGCAGGAAGAGCAATAGTACTGTACAAACGAACAGTAATCAGTATACTGGGTGTTTATACAGTGCTAACTGGGCGTGTTTAGCCCAGGCTCTTGATTACACGACCTTTGGACTGGGTAAGTGAGGTAAATGCAGATGACACATGTACATGTAACAGAAGAATGCTTGCAGACCGACAGATCGTTAACCGACAGATCGTTAACCGACAGACCGTTAACCGACAGATCGCAAGTAGAAAGATCACATTCAGAGACGCAGAAGTTTCTTTCGAGCATGGCGCATATCAATCACTCTACCATGGCCATGGAAGCGGCGAAGCAAATGCGACGTTCAAAGCAGAAAAGGAAAACCGGAAGGGTTGTCTGCCATCATCTACGTATGATGTTGGCGGCAGAATGTGTCAGTGAAAGTTCACCCTTAGCTTCTAAATATGGTAAGACGCTGGTGTCCGGGCGGGTATTTCCGCACTCCAATCGTAAGCATCTGGTCGAAGATAAGCAGATTTCGTTACTCTAGCAACCTGGCGAGATATCGACGCAATTGAAGCTGGGTTCTGCTAGCCGACCTGAAGATCCATAGACCTGTCTTATACCGTTACTCAGACCAGAGCGTAATCTCTCCCATCCAGTCGAGTTCGTCTGTTGAGTCTTCAAGATGGCGCTTAAGCTGTTCTCTATTTGTCGGCAGCATGCTTTCTGTAGGCTTGTTCTCTAGCGCTTTGTTTTGCAGTGCTTTGTTCTGCAGTGCTTTGTTCTGCAGTGCTTTGTTTTTGAGTGCTTTGTTCTGCAGTGCGGAGCTGCGAAGAAAGAGCTCAACGTTAATGAGGTTGTCGAGATAGTGCAGGGTAATCTTTTCAACCTCGTCTTCACTTAGCCATTCGCTCCAGGCTTGAAATAGCTCTCTGCGAACCTCGTTTCGAAGCGGTGGCATGGCATTTAGTGTTACCTCAGCGTCGTCCTCTGCATCAATATGTACGGTGATGTCACTGATTTCTCGAAAATTTCTCTTCAGATGCTGACAGACCCAATCGCCGATGTGGTGACCTTCAGACACACTTATGGTGGGATCGACTTGTAAGTGAATGTCAAGAATCACAGCGGAACCCATTCTCCGTGTCCGCAGGCTATGAACACCGCAGACACCATCGGCATCTTCGATGGTTTTTTGTATGTCTCTGACATAAGTTTCTGATAATGCCGTGTCAACGAGTTCTTCTACGCTATCACGAACCAGTTTCCATCCGATGATCGCAATCATGAAAGCAACTCCTATTGCTGCGATCATTTCGAGCCATGTAATGCCCAGAATTGCACCTGTGACACCAATCAAAACGATGATTGATGAAAAGGCATCACTACGATGGTGCCAGGCGTTGGCGAGTAAGAGGTTTGAGTTAACTTTTTCACCCAGCTTACGCGTAATACGATACAGCCACTCCTTAATCGCGATGGAAGCACCGGCAGCGATGAGTGCAGGCCAGGTAGGAATAGCGATAGATACAAGATCGATCAGTCGCAGAACGCTATCGTAAACAAGCACGCCAGCAACGAGTATTAAAATGGACCCTAATACCAGTGCGCCGAATGTTTCAAATCTTGCATGACCATAGGGATGTTCTTCATCAGGTTCTTCTGCACCGATTCGATTCAGGAACCAGACCATTAGATCCGTAGCAAGGTCGGAAAAGGAGTGGATGCCGTCAGCAATGAGCGCGTGAGAGTTTGCGAACCACCCGATAATGATCTTTAGAAGCCCCAGCGCCAGATCGACAATCGCGCTTAAGATCAACAATCGTTGGGTTTCAGCTTTGCCCCGGTCTGCGCCGCTGGATGGGTGGTTCACTGTCGCCAGCATGTCTTGAGGGTTGTTGTCTTGCATGTTCATCCTTTGGATCGGATGCAAAGATACCAAAAACCGACTCAGTTATCAGGTGCGTTTAGGGTAGTATTTCATTCTAGGGAAGCTCTGATTAATGGCAAAAATAGGATTTAATCAGAGGTTCCCTAGGTTCGACGGTAGCGTCAATGGCAACGAACAACTTCGGGTAACTCTAAAATCGATGGACCATATTGATACTTGTGTCATAGGCAGTGGTGTTGTGGGGCTCGCAATCGCGCGCGAACTTGCGCATGATTCGTCGGCTTTATTGGTTGTTGATACCGAAAATCATTACGGTCAGGGTATTAGTAGCCGCAACAGTGAAGTCATTCATGCAGGCATCTACTACCCCGCAAACTCATTGAAAGCCACTTTGTGTGTGCGGGGTAAAACATTACTGACGGAGTATTGTAAGAGCCGTGGTATTCCCCACAGGCTTTGTGGCAAGGTCATTGTTGCAACAGATCAGGATGAAGAGCAATCGCTGGAGGCAATAGCAGAAAAGGCGGTTGGAAATGGCGTCATTGATCTTGAACTATGGTCGGCAAAAAAAATGGCGACGGAGGAGCCTGCGATAAGAGCGACTTCTGCTCTCTATTCGCCAGGCACCGGCATAGTGAGCGCACATGATCTGATGACAGCGTATGTGGCTGACATTGAAAACGAAGGCGGGCAATTTGTAGGTGGTGTCAAGGTCATTTCTGTTGAGTCAGGCAACGGGAAATTTGTACTCCGGTGTATGACTGGTGGCGAGGAGTATGTTTTTAGTTGCAGGATTCTTGTCAACAGCGCAGGTCTGGGGGCTCAACAGGTCGCTGAATCAATCGATGGTGTAAATCCTTCGGACATCCCGCCACTTTACTTCTGCAAGGGAAGCTATTTTACACTGGCCAGTGGCAATCCGTTCCATCGGCTTGTCTATCCCGTACCAGAAAAGTCTGGTGCTGGTTTGGGTGTTCATGCCACGATCGATTTGGGTGGTCAGGTTAAATTCGGTCCTGATGTCGAATATGTTGAAACACTGGATTATCACGTTTCCGTAGAACGCCGTTCGCTCTATTACCAGGCTATCCGTCGCTATTTCCCCGCACTGAGAGAAAGTGATCTTGTTCCCGGCTATGCAGGGATCAGACCAAAATTACAGGGTCCAGACGACCTTCCCGCAGATTTTGTTATACAGAGTGAGAATGAACATGGTGTAGAGGGCTTGATTCAGCTTTTTGGGATAGAATCACCCGGTCTGACTGCTTCACTTGCCATCGCTGAGCGGGTATCGGATAGGCTGGCTGAATGTGGCTGATTCTGAATAAGGACAATGGTGAAGACAAACTCGGTTCGCTGCGCATCACTGTCTTCTTGACCCTGATGCTGGTTCAAGGCCTAGCATCGGGCCTGCAAGAAGGTCATTAATGTAACGACTAATCTCATCTCTAACTACACGAGAAGGAAAAATAGCATTAGTAACGATCACAACCATGGAAGCGAAGGGCATGACCATGCTTTGCACGGGCATTCTTCACACGGGCATAGCCATGACCACTCAGTTTCATTGGAAAATATCAATCTGAGTTTTATCATTGCTGTCTCCGCTAATCTTGTCTTTACAATTGTTGAAGCGGTTTACGGTATTCTCGCTAACTCCGTGAGCCTGTTGGGAGATGCCGGACACAACTTATCAGATGTTCTGGGTTTGCTGCTTGCCTGGGGCGCGACCTATCTGGCGAGTAAGAAGGCAACAGATTTTTATAGCTACGGCTATCGTCGAACTACCATATTAGCGGCTATTATCAATGCATTGGTGTTGGTGTTTGCTGCCTTGTATATCGCCTATGAATCCATAGATAAATTTATGGACCCTGCCCCAATCTCGGAAAAGGCAATGATCATCGTTGCTGGAATCGGCATTCTGGTCAACGCCGGGACAGCAATGCTATTTGTCAAGGGACGTAAGGACGATCTCAATTTGCGAGGTGCATTTCTGCATCTGGCGTATGACGCACTCATTTCAGTGGGTGTCGTGATTGCCGGTATCACAATCTACTATACTGGCTGGCTCTGGGTAGACCCATTTGTCGGGCTTTTCATTGTCGTGATTATCATCGCAGGAACCTGGGGCATGTTACGCGATTCGATAAACCTGATTCTCGACGCGGTTCCGCAAGGCGTTGACCGGATTGCAGTCCGAAGTTTTCTCGAAACCATTACGGGTGTCACACAGGTCCACGATCTACACATCTGGGCGATGAGTACGCGTGAAAATTGCCTAACAGCGCATCTTGTCATGCCGGAAAATACCTTGTGGGAATCGGAGGCAAGTTACGCGGCAATCGGTCGATCTTTGAGAGACGAGTATAATATCCACCATGTTACTTTACAGGTTGAAAAAGACCTGGATTGTAATAATCAGGATTGTGATTAATCGATTGTAAAAACAGGAGAAGAAGTGCCGTCATTAAAAGAATTTCTGTCTGATTCGATCAACAATGCACCGGCGGAAGCAATCAGGCTCAGCGAGCCCGTTCCAGTTGAAGCCTTGCCAACGCCTGCACTCATTATAGATCTGGATGTGTTCGAGCATAATCTATCGACAATGCAGGCATACCTTGATAGTCAGAAAATTGGCTTGAGATGCCATACAAAGATGCACAAGTGCCCGATCATTGCGCATAAGCAACTCGCCGCAGGTGCCATTGGTGTCTGTGCTGCCAAAGTCGGTGAGGCTGAAGTGATGGTAGCCAATGGCGTAGACAATGTTCTGATTACATCACCTGTGGTTTCAGCGGAGAAAATAGACAGGGTTATCAGCCTGGCTCTAAAAAGCTCAGGTCTGCAAATAGTAGTGGATAACGAACGGGCGGTAGATAATCTGAATAGAGCTGCCGCTGCTGCAAATACAGAAATTGGCGTGCTGATTGATCTGGACCCCGCTATGGGTAGAACAGGTATCGAAACGGGTGCACCGGCCTTGTCATTGGGTAGATACATTGTGGATAACTGCCGACAACTGCGTTTTGATGGTCTTCAGATGTACGCTGGCCATTGTATGCATATTGAAGGGTATGAGGCGAGAAAGCGTAAGTACCAGGCTGTGATGCAGGCGGGATTCGATACTAAAACAATGTTTGAAGATAATGGCATTGAAGTATCCGTCTTTTCTGGTGGTGGGACCGGGACATTTAATATTGAACCCGATATTGGTTTGATGACAGACCTTCAGGCAGGCTCATACGCTTTTATGGATATTGAATATAGGGATATTGGAGGCAAGGGATCGGAACGTTTTATCGATTTCGAGCCGTCATTGTTCGTTCTGGTGACGGCGATAAGCCAACCTCAGAAAAGAATGATCACGGTTGATGCAGGTTTTAAGTCTTTTGCATCAGATAAAATGTCGCCAGAGTTCAGAGATATTGAAGGCGTGGAGTTCTATTTTGGCGGTGACGAACATGGCATGGTGGCGTTAAAAAACCCTTCCCGGGAACTCAATTTAGGTGATAAATTCCCAATGATCACGCCGCACTGCGACCCCACGGTTAACCTTCATGACTACTATTATCCAGTGCGGGACGGTGTTGTTGAGGAATTGTGGCCAATCACAGCAAGAGGTCGTTCACAGTAAATGTCAAAGGCACCATTTTTTGAGGACTTCTCCGTTGGTGACGATTTTAGTGATGTCCCCGCCATAACCGTAACGGAAGGGCATGCGGCTGTACATCAAGCATTATTTGGTGATCGAAGTCCGCTATTTCTAAGCGTCGAACTCAGTGAAAGTGCTACGGGTTTGCGCCGAATGCTAGCCAATCCTTCTTTGGTTGCGAATATTGCCATCGGTCAAAGTACGGTGCCTTCGCAAAGAGTCATGGGTAACTTGTTTTATCGTGGATTGCATTTTAAACGGCCTGTGTTTATTGGCGATACTCTAACCACGACAACAAAAGTTGTGGCGCTCAGGCAGAACAGAATAAAAGAGGGGCGAGATGCCTCGGGCATGGTCGCTTTGGAAATGCACGTCACTAATCAGGCGCAGGAGACCGTGCTGCTGTTCTGGCGATGTCCCATGATTCCCTGTAGAGATCCCCTGGCCGATACCGGATTGGCTGACGACTTTGATGTGATGCCGGAAGATATTGATGACCAGCAACTGATTTCTGCGTTGCCCGTATGGAACTTCGAGGGACTTCGAGAAAGTCTCGGAGGCAATCATTTCTCTGACTATAAGCCTGGAGATAAATTTGACCTTGAAGCGCGTGACACGATCACGCTTGCGCCTGAATTGGTTCGTATGACATTGAACCTTGCCATGACCCATACCGATGCGACGCGAAGCGCTCATGGCAAGAGATTAGTCTATGGTGGGCATACTATTTCAATGGCTGCAGCGCATCTAAGTAAGGCCATACCCAATTTGCTTTCGATACTGGCATGGTATCGCTGTGACCATACGGCACCGGTGTTCGAGTTCGATATTCTGCACACCAGGGTGATAGTCGAAGAGGTAGTATCGTCGCCTGAGTGTGGTATCGCGAAACTTCATGTCGAAGTATTTGTGGACCGCGGACCAGAAGCACCGAAAGACGGTAAAGACATTAAAGTCCTTGATTGGCAAGTGGCTGTATTGCTCGCATAGCGAAACCTTCCGGGAGCCCGATAAAATTGACAGGAATACTTGATGGATTGTGCGTTGTAGAAGGCAGTGCGTTTGTTGCGGCACCACTTGGTGGCATGACACTTGCCCAGCTTGGTGCAGACGTGATCCGGTTTGACCCCATCGGCGGGGGGTTGGATTATAAACGATGGCCCATCACCGAACGGGGTGAAAGTCTTTTCTGGGCGGGGATGAATAAGGGTAAGCGCTCGATCCAGATTGATATTAAAAGGCCCGAGGGCCAGGAATTGGTCATGGCACTCCTGGGTAGACGAGGGGAGAACAATGGTATCTTCCTGAGCAATTTCCCGGAACGGGGTTGGCTCGCTGATGAAGCCTTGCGTCAACAGCGTGAAGATCTGGTCTATATCAGTATTCAAGGCGACAGACAGGGCGGTTCGGCGCTTGACTACACGGTAAATTGTGCCGTCGGCTTCGCCACTGCGAACGGAAATCTTGAAAATAAGCACCCCGCAAATTACCTCTTACCTGCCTGGGACAATATTACTGGCCAAATGGCCGCGGTGGCGTTGTTGGCGGCAGAAAGACATCGGCGAATTAAAGGAAAAGGGCAACTGGTTAAGATCGCACTCAAGGATGTCGCGCTGGCGACCACCGGACATCTCGGTAACATCGCTGAAGTGTCGATCAACCAACACGAAAGAGAGAAGGTTGGAAACTATCTTTATGGTGCTTTTGGGCGCGATTTTCTCACCCGTGACCAGATTAGAGTCATGATTGTCGGTCTGACACCCCGGCAGTGGAAGGGGATTGTTATAGCGATGGGCCTCGGTGCCGCGGTTCAGGCGTTGGAGGTACAGCAGGGTGTTGATTTGAGCCAGGAAGGTGAGCGTTACCGCGTCCGGGAAGCGATAGCAGAACTGATAGAGCCCTGGTTTTCGAAAAGGGACTATAAGGATATTCAACCACTCTTTGATCAACATGGTGTTTGCTATGGCCCTTACAAAAATTTTAGGCAGATGGTCGAAGAGGATATAGATTGCTCTATCGATAATCCGCTTTTTTCCCTGGTTGACCAGCCGGGTATCGGTGAATATCTGATGCCGTCTTCACCCATTCGATTTAGCGATTCTAATAACATTCCAGCAAAGGCGGCGCCTGTTCTTGGGGAACATACGGATGAAATACTTGGCGATGTCCTCGGATTGTCTGGCATTCAGATTGGCAGGTTGCACGATCAGGGGATTGTGGCATGAATGATTGCCTAAGCAGGGTCGGATCTTGAATTTTTCTACTCTGTCTTATGCTCCACCTGGACGGAGAGCTTTGATTTCATTGGATATTTAGTGGCACCGATCGGTCAACAACACTGCATATTGCTTGAATTATGTTAGAGTATGTCGGTCCATATTTTGCCAGGAGAATTTAGCCAGTGTTTGAATTGGTAAGAGCCGGCGGTTGGCTCATGATCCCGATAGTTATCTGTTCCATCATTGCTGCGGCAATTTGTGCGGAGAGATTTTGGACCTTGCGGACCCAGCAAATTGCCCCGAAAAACCTTCTTGCGCAGGTGTGGAGTTGGATTCGAAATAATGAGATGGATGCGAAAAGGCTGCGTGAGCTACGTAGCCACTCTCCTCTCGGGCAGATTCTTGCAGCCGGCATCGGTAGCCATCGACGTGGCCGTGAAGTCATGAAAGAGAGCATCGAGGAAGTCGCCAATCATGTTGTTCATGAGTTGGAACGTTACCTCAATACCCTGGGAACCGTTGCCGCCATCTCCCCTTTGTTGGGATTGCTCGGAACCGTCATCGGTATGATTAAGGTATTTAGCTCGATTCAGCTAGAAGGCACCGGCAATGCAGCTGTACTAGCGGGTGGTATTTCAGAGGCGCTCATCACGACCGCGGCAGGACTGACTGTTGCGATTCCCAGCTTGTTTTTCTACAGATTCTTTCAGCGTAAGGTTGATGAGCTTGTCATCAATATGGAACAGGAAGCGCTCAAATTGGTTGAAGTGCTCAACACAGATAAGTCAGATCGCAATGCAGAAGCTAAGCGACCAGATACACAACAGGTTACCAACCGTTGAAATTTGCAAGGCGTGCCAGGGCGGAAGTTGAAGTCAATATGACGCCTCTTATTGATGTCGTATTTTTGCTGCTCATATTTTTTATGGTGTCAACGACCTTTACAAAAGAAACCCACTTGTCTATAGACTTACCGGAAGCAAGTGGTGATCCTGTCAGGATATCGTCAAAACAAATCGAAATTTCAATTACGCGAACAGGTGATGTTGCCATCAACGAGGTGGCGCTGATTAATGGTGATTTGAGAACAATCAAATCAGCACTCTCAAAAGTGAGTGGCGGAGACAACAGTGTACCGATGATCATTACAGCTGATGCATCCACGCCCCATCAATCTGTAGTCACAGCCATGGACGCAGCCGGACAACTGGGCTTTGTCCAGATCAGCATTACCACAAAAGGCTCGATATCAGACGGGCGCTAGGATGAATAACGAGCCAACTAAGGCCAACAGCAGCCACGGAACCCTATCGAGTAGTAGAGACAAGGTACGGACAACTGATACAGATTTGTACAAACGCCTGCTGACCTATGTACTCCCCTACTGGGGGGCATTTTTATTTAGCATTGTCGGCTTTTTTCTGTATGCAGTTTCTAATATTAGCTTTCTGCAATTGATCAGTTACATTATCGACTCGCTCAAGGCGGAAACTCTGCCCATTTCCGCACAGTATCGAGAACTACTTAGCTTCCTGGGAACCGGGGAGTCACTTAATCGAACGTTAATTCCAATTGCAATCATTGCCATTGCATCTGTTAGGGGCCTGGGAGCCTTCATCGGCAACTACTTCATGAGTATCGTATCAACGAACCTGGTTCATAACCTGAGGGTAGAATTGTTTAACCAGCTTCTGAGGCTGCCAGGTAGTTTTTATGACAAGAATACGATGGGGCACCTCGTCGCCAAGGTCACATTCCATGTCACGCAAGTAACGGGCGCAGCGACCACTGCGTTAAGGGTGCTTATTCGAGAGGGATTTACGGTTATCGGTTATCTCGGATTCCTCCTATTTTTAAATTGGAAGTTAACATTACTATTTTTTGCAATTGCACCCATCATTGCATTCCTCGTCAACTATGTCGGCAAACGATTCAGGAGAATCAGCGAACGTATCCAGAATTCTATGGGCGATGTCACTCATGTCGCATCAGAAACAGTGCAGGGCTATCGTGTTGTCAGAATTTTCGGTGGTGCAGAGTATGAGCGTGACCGATTTACCAGGGTGAGTGACTATAATCGTCGACAGTCGATGAAAATGGTCGTCACAGCGTCAATAGCAACACCGATAATCCAGTTATTAGTAGCCTCATCATTGGCCGGTATTATCTGGCTTGTTCTCGAACCATCGCTGCTTGCTGAAATGACGAAAGGTAGCGTTGTTGTTTTCATTACGACCAGTGGATTACTCGCTAAACCGATTCGCCAGCTATCAGAAATTAACGCAACCATACAGAAGGGATTGGCAGCAGCGGGAAATATTTTTGATCTATTTGATGAGGCTGCAGAAACAGACGAAGGCACTGAAGAGCTTGTCTCCCCTGGCGGAAAAGTAGAGTTCAGGGATGTATCCTTCGCGTATGCCAGTGACAAGCATGCGGTTTTAAAGCATATAAGTTTTGTAGCAGAGCAGGGTGAAACTATCGCGCTGGTCGGTCGATCCGGTAGTGGTAAAAGTACACTGGCGAGTCTGATCCCCAGATTTTATAACCCTTCGAGTGGCCAGATTCTGATTGACGATATCGATATTCATCGGCTAAAGCTTGAGAACGTTCGAGAAAACATTGCACTGGTTACGCAGCAGGTAACGCTGTTTAACGACACGATAAGAAACAACATCGCATATGGCGCGCTTCGAGATGTAGATGAAGAGACAATTATTGAAGCCGCCAGAAAAGCATTTGCCTGGAAGTTTATTTCTGAGCTTCCTAAAGGGCTCGACACTGTCGTTGGGGATGATGGCGTATTGCTGTCGGGTGGTCAGAGGCAGCGGCTCGCAATCGCCAGAGCTTTTCTGAAGGATGCGCCTATTTTGATACTGGATGAGGCGACGTCGGCATTGGATTCAGAGTCCGAAGGCTATATCCAGAGGGCACTGGAAGCCGTTGCGAAAGGAAGAACGACTTTTGTCATCGCACACCGCTTGTCAACGATTGAATCTGCCGACAAGATCATCGTGATACAGGACGGAGAGATAGTAGAACAGGGTAATCACAAGGAACTTCTTGCGCGCACAGGTGCTTATTCCAACCTGAACAAGCGACATGAAAAGATCGGGGAGACTCTTCCTGTTCAGGCAAACAGTGATAGCAGCGGTCTGATTCCCATTCCTGACATCAAAGATGAAGACTCACTCTTACCGGGTGGGGAGAATCCTTT
>CAZAZB010000042.1:0-8797 GCA_964489485.1 uncultured Pseudomonadales bacterium
AATTGAAGCGGCGAAGGAGATACAAGGATACTGGTTCGCCTATTGGCGTGATCACTCACCACCAGCGTCAGCGCCGGATCTGACGAAATCCATTCGCCCGCTGTTGATCACCCTCGGCAACCAAATTATCGCACAGCTAGGTGAGCAGGAAAATTTCCCACAAGCAACAGTCGCGCATTCAGAACCCATTGAGATGCAGGGACTTTCAACAGATACCGCTAACAGGCTTACTAATGCCCTGGATCAAATCGAGTTCTATGATGACCGATTAGAGCAGATACTGGATTCAGGTATCTTGCGGGTTGGCACCACAGGAGACTATGCACCTTTTTCCTATCGGAAGAATATCAATGCTGATTTCCTGGGCATTGATATTGATCTGGCCAATAATCTTGCTGATTCCCTCGGTGTAAAACTAAAAATTATTCTCACCAGCTGGCCCGGTCTTCTAAATGATCTCCAATCCGGGCGCTATGACATCGCCATGAGCGGCGTCTCTAGATACCTCAAACGACAACAAGTGGGTTATTTCAGCATTCCTTACCATACGGGTGGTAAAACCCCCATTTCTCTCTGTAAAAACCGGAAGCTGTTCAGTTCGCTTGCAAAGATCGATGTTGCAAGCACAAAAATTATCGTGAACCCCGGCGGTACAAACGAAAAATTTGTTGATAAGCATATTAAAAAGGCAGAAAAAATCCTGCATCCCGATAACCGGACCATTTTTCAGGAAATCATCCGCGGCAGTGCTGATGTGATGATTACCGACAGTATTGAAGTAGAACTGGTTTCATCGCAACACCAGGAACTCTGCCCGACAATGCCCAATGACAATCTCACTTACCTCGATAAGGCGTACCTGATGCCGCAAGACCAGAGGTTAAAAGAGTATGTTGATCTTTGGCTCTCTCTGAGAATTGCCGACGGGACGGTTCAATCCCGTTTCACTTCCCACCTCAAGTAACTCATTAAGTTGCTCACGGTGTAGCTCCTGTCCATCAATGTAGATCACTGCGGCCAGTCCCTTCCTAAATAAACCCCTTCGCTCCAAATACTTTGAGTATATAATCTGGCAGGAACTTTTTATGGAAGGTGAACGATGAGCGGCCTGGATATTTTTGCGTGGATCATTTTTATCGTATCAATTATCTCAATGACAGGTGTGTTTCTGGCACTGGGGCAGATGCCCGGCAAAACCGCAAGAGAACGTGGACACCCCCAGTCCGATGCAATCGATCTCGCCGGTTGGCTTGGGCTCATACTAACAATGGGTGTTGTATGGGTATTTGCGATGATATGGGCACGCACTGTACCGGCAGATTCAGCCAGCGATGAGCTTTCAGAATTACGAAAAAGAATTTCGGAACTGGAAAACCAACAAGCCTCGTCATCTATTGATTCACCAACTAATTTACCAACGAGTTCATAAACAGCTGGAGCCTGGACAATGTTGCTATTTCTGACGCTAATTTATGTCGCCTTGCTGTTCGGTCTGATCAAGATGGGCAAGGTGCCTGATTCAAAAAATACCTGGATGACCATTATTCCTTTCGAACTCGTACTCGTCATTGGATTCTTCATCCCACTACAGTGGGGAGCTCCGGGTGGGACAGTCATCGCATTTACTCATTCTGTTGCGATCACGCCAAACGTTTCCGGTGAGGTGATTGAAGTCCCCATAGAGCCCAATGTTATGCTAAAAAAGGGTGATGTCCTGTTCAAGATTGATCCTGTTCAATATCAAGCGGCACTGGATGGCTTAAAGGCACAACTGAAGCTCGCACAAATTAGGCTGGAGCAGGCAGAGATACTCGAAAAGCAAAGATCCGGCTCAATCTATGAGATACAAAACTACCAGGCGCAAGTGGAAGGCCTCATGGCACAAATCAGGAATGCCGAATACAACCTGGAACAAACGACCGTTCGTGCACCCACAGATGGCTATGTCACAAACCTTGCTCTCCGGCCCGGTACCCGTGTCGCCAATATTGCGCTTTACAAAGCAATGGCCTTTATTGATACATCGGAGACGCTTCTGGCTGCACAGATACCTCAAATATACAGCCGTTACATTGAAGCTGGTCAGGATGCTGAAGTGACCTTCAAGTCACAGCCGGGAAAAATCTACGCCGCTAAAGTCATGTATCTTATCCCTGCAACCGCCCAGGGGCAGGCTGTCGTCTCCGGTACCGCTGTGCAGGCCACCAATGCTGCGGCAGGACCTTTTATAGTGCGGCTACAACTCGCTGACCCGACACAGGAGAAGGAGCTCATTCCCGGTTCGATGGGCGATGTTGCGATTTATACGGGTAGCGTCACACCAACCCACATCATCCGGAAGGTCATGATTCGCATGACGGCTATCACCAACTATGTCGTTCCAATATGAGCGGTCGTTCCAATATGAGCGGTCGTTCCAATATGAGCCGTCATTCCCCCTTTGGCGCAAAGTCCACGGCTGACGAAGTCCTGGCTGACATCAGCCTCACCGGTAAAACAATTATCGTCACTGGCGCCAATACCGGAATAGGCTACGATACTGCGCGGTCAATGTCCGCAGCTGGCGGCAGAGTGATATTTGCCTGTCGAAATCCCGTCACCGGACAGGCGGCCGTAGAACGGACTCTATCCCGGCATCCTGGTTGCAAGGCTGAGTTTCTCGAACTCGATCTTGCATCTGCCGACAGCATTTCGACATTTTGTGACAGCCTCGTCGCGGATAAAATAGACATCCTCATCGGCAACGCTGGACTTGCACCAACCGCCTATTCTGAAACTGTGCAAGGGATAGAGAGCGCAGTAGGTGTTTCACATTTCGGACACTTCTTGATAACACACTTACTCATGCCACGCCTGTTGGCTTCTGGTTCACCGAGAGTCATCATGGTTTCAAGTGAGTCCCATCGTATGCCAAGCAAGCTGGAATTTGAACGTTTTCCTCTTACGAAGGATAATTTCAAGTTCATGATTGCCTATGGTCAGGCAAAGCTCTGCAATGTGTTATTTGCCAATGAACTACAGCGCCGCTACGGCAAACAGAATCTGTCCGCCTGTTCCTTGCACCCCGGCAATCTGGTAACAACAGAAATAGGACGCAGCTCCACGGCGATGAAAATCCTGATGACGCTAATCAGCCCCTTAACCAAGAGTCCGAATCAAGGAGCCTCTACAAGCGTCTACTGTGCGACGCTTGAACCGGCCGCAGCTATTGAGGGGAAATACTTTTCGCACTGCAAAGAGCTTAAAAGCACAAAAGAGGCAAACGACCCGGATGTTGCAGCCAAACTATGGGCGCTTAGTGAACAGTTTTGTGCCAAAGCACTAAACAGCTAGTCCTAAACAAGCAGTCTGTCTAATCTGTTCATGCCCGGTGAGATAGTTGCTATGCCTGCTTGTCTGAAACAGTCAGCCGGGCTTCCCATTTCATCTCTGGCACGGCGTCACCCTGAAGAAATGCTTTGATCATGGCATTGACCTCATTCGGCGCATCCTGTTGCACCCAGTGAGATATTCTCGGTAAATATCGGATGGTAAAGTCATCTACTACATCTTGTGTCCCGTAGGTCGTCTCTTTGGTCAATGCCATATCATCCTCACCCCACAGCATAAGCGTTGGCGTTTCGATATTGGGATGACCGAGTTCCCGCTGACGTTTTCCGCCACCACCACGAACCAGCGCACGGTAATAGTTGATCATGGCTGTCAGGTTATCCGGCCTGGCACCATTTTCGTTGTAGAGATCGACAACATCCGCAGAAAAGTTTTCCGGGTGGCAGGCAGATTCCTTAATGAGCTGTCCCATGCCTTGCCCCTTGCGCATCTTCATCATTTTCTCTGGCAACCAGGGGAGTTGAAAGAAAAAGATGTACCAGGACTTTCTAAGCTGCGCAAACCCTTTACTGAATGCCTTCTCTGCCGGGACCGGGTGGGGTACATTACAAATGATCAGCTTCGTCAGCGGACGCATCTTGCGGATGGCAAAATGCCAGGCGATGACAGCGCCCCAGTCATGGGCGATAAGCACGACTTCTTCACAGCCAGCCGCATCAATCAACGCCGCCACGTCATCCATCAGATGTTCAAGACTGTAGTCTTCCATAAACATGGGTACAGAAGAGTTACCGTAGCCGCGCATATTGGGCGCCCAGGCCTTGTAGCCCAACTCAGCCAACATCGGCAGCTGATGACGCCAGGAAATACTATGTTCGGGAAACCCGTGAAGACAGATCGCCAACCTGTCTCCTTCACCGCACATGTCAACTTCGAAGCGAAGATGGTTCGCTTCAACAAACTCTGTTCTGATTCGATCATCAATATCTGCGGTAGATCTCATTATTTATTCCATGGCTGGTTAATTTGGACGCGGAGAAAAACAAGATTACAATCACCTTTCGTTCAGCGTTACTCGCTAAAGAGATAACACATGTCCTCCTCTGATCTCAAGTTTGGTATCTATTTTTCGCAAATTGGGGCTCCACAACGCCGTCGATTGGAACGCATGAAAACATTGTCCTGCGACAGTGTCTGGGTACCTCATTCTGCGTTTGATAAAGAGTATCCAGATGCACAGATTCATTCCACAGACGGGATGGAAAATTTGCCCTCGACCGAAGACATAAGCTCACAACAACTGGCACTTCAGCTCGATGGCCTGACAGACAATCCCACAGTGCTGGACATCGCGCTCATAGGTCAGGTCAGCCCATCCGCTGCTCGCTTCGCTGGCATGCATGGCATGCGACTAGTATCCCTGAATGCAACAACACCGGGTGGGTTTAATGCACTGCTACCTAACTGGGAAATCTATTGCCGCAAGGCAGACGAGCACAATAAGATCGCTAACCGATCGAACTGGCTTCTGGGGGGACTTATCCATATTGCGCCGACTCGCAAACAAGCCCGTGTTCAGGTCCAGCACGGACTCGAAGATTGGCTTAAGAATCAGGCACAAATTACTGGCTATGCGCTGGTGCCGCCCTCATCTACCGATCCCATTGGGGAATTGTGCCAATCAGGCACTGCCATTATTGGAACCGCAAAAGACGCCATCGAACAGATCAAACGGCTCAAAACGCGCACGGATGGCTTCGGCACTTTTCTAACATTGGATCACGGCTGGGCAGATGAACAAGAAACATCTGAAAGTGATGATCTGTTCTCGCGAAAGGTTATTCCCGCGTTCCAATAGAGCAGATTGATACTTTTTAAATGGTTCCCGCTTCTCGCATGGCATGAATTTCTTCTTCCGTATACCCTAAATCCAGCAAGATTTGCCTGCTATGTTCACCAATCTCCGGTGCTTTCCTAGGGCCTACCTGCGCGACACGATCTACCTTGACCGGGTGGTTAATGACAAAAGGAATGCCAAACCCCTCATCCTCTGGTCTCACGACGATATCGTTGACCAGGAGTTGTTCATCCAGAATGGCCTCATCAATGGTCGCAACCTTCTTTACCGGGACACTGCATTGCCTGAAGATAGCCAGCCATTCATCGGCGTCTTTTTGTGCCAGTATCTCCTGAAAAGTGTCAGACAGCATTGCCCGGTGATGCATTCTTCCCTCAGGTGTAGAAAATTCTTCATCGGAAAACAAATCAGGTACCCCCAACGCTTCAAGTAGATCGATAACATTCTGTTCCGTACGCACCATCGTTAACTGTAGATACCGTTTATCTCTCGTCTGATAAACCTTGCCCATCACACCGGGAATTCGATTGGATTCCCGATAAGCATCCAGATCCCCACCAGCGAGCCCCCCCTGGGCAATGCTCGCTGCAGACCAAATACCATTGGCGAGAAGGGATGTGTGGACCATGGAACCCTCGCCGGTGCGTTCTTTATGTAATAAGGCCGTGACAATGCTCGCATATAACGAAACCGCAGTAGGATGATCTCCCATACCGGGTAGCGCCTGGCTGGGTGTTGAATCGGTGCTCCGGACAAGATCCATTAGGCCGGTACGCCCCCAATAGGCAACCAGGTCAAACCCCTTTGTATCCTTATCTGGACCAGACTCACCGGCGGCGGTCAACGAAGCATAGATCATGCCCGGGTTAAGCGTTTTCAAATCCTGGTATTCGAGACCAAGAGAACGGCGCACAGGGAGAGGTTGATTGGTAATATAGACATCGCATTCCTGCACCAATTTGTGCAGCACGTCTATTGCCCTTTTATCTTTTAAGTTAAGTGTCAGGCTGCGTTTGTTACGCGCATCCATTTGCCAGAAGTAGTCATTCCCCGCATCTGGCGTGGTTGGAATATAGGAAAACAGTCTCAACATATCGCCCTGACCCGGTTCCTCAATCTTGATCACATCCGCACCAAAATCCGCGAGGATCGTTGCTGCGACGGGACCGGCGATTGCCGTACCCACATCAAGCACTTTCAAACCAGAGAATAGGTAGTCGCTCATGATGATCCTGTCGTGGCGTATTGAAGAAGAACCTGGTCTTTCAAACTATATTCGAAGAGTACCACTTCAGCCACTGACCACCCAGATCATTGTTATTCCACTGAAAAGATGGTTTATTACGCCATCTAAATTTTGGAGAGAATGTTATGAGTGTAGAAGGTAAAGTCGCAATTATCACTGGTGCAGGCGGCGGTCTTGGCCGGGAACACGCCCTTTTGTTATCCAAACATGGCGCAAAACTTGTTATCAATGATCTCGGCGGTTCTGTTGACGGCTCAGGTCAAAGTGATGCCGCAGACGTGGTTGTTGAAGAAATCAGGGCCGCTGGCGGTGAAGCAGTGGCCAACAAGGCTTCTGTTTCGGACAAAGAGGGTGCCAAGAGTATTGTCGAAACGGCCGTAAAAGAATTTGGCACCGTGGATATCGTCGTTAATAACGCGGGCATACTCCGTGACAAATCATTCAAGAAAATGACATTGGAAGAATGGGACCTGGTCATCAACGTCCACCTGATGGGTTCTGCCTACGTGACCTGGCATGCCTGGCCAATTATGTACGAGAAGAACTATGGTCGTGTGATCTTCACATCATCTGTATCAGGGATCCTGGGTAGCTTCGGGCAGAGCAACTATGGTGCTGCAAAAATGGGCATGGTTGGGTTAATGAACAACCTGTCAAGAGAAGGTGCATCGCACAATATCCGCACTAACTGCCTGTCTCCCGGTGCCGCCACAAGAATGACCGCAAGCGTTCCTGGCAGCACAATTGATATGGACAACATTGATGAAGGCAATAGCCCAGGTTTGGTTAGCCCGGCGGTACTCTACATGGCAGGCGAAGATGCACCAAATGGCCGCATCATTCAGGCCGCCAGAGGCCGATATGCATCTGATGCGGTCTATGCAAATACCGGTGTGGATCTGGGTGGTAATGCAACGGCTGAAGATTTCATGGAACATGCTGATGAGATACTCGATATGAGCGATGCCGTGCTAAAAACAGAGTTCTGGCGTAGCTGATAAGATCTGTTTAAGTTTTCAGGTGCCATGGCTAGCCTACAACCTCAAATGAGCGTTGCAGGCTGGTCATTTTCCAATTAGGCAGAGGATGATGTTTTCGGACGAATCCTCGCCATGCTATGCTAAGGCATGTCTCACACAAGATGTCTCATTCAACACAGGATGAAATTACATGCTGACGGCAATAGCAACAACAGGGTATATGCAAAAGCTCTTGCAAGAACACCTTACTCGCAAGGCACTACCTCTTCTTATCTTACTGTCTTGCAGTCTGCTGAGTTCTTCCCTGCTGGCGGAAATCAAACCGGAAACGCTGGGTGTCGAGACACTTGATGAGTTCCCATCTCATGGTGTGTTGGTCAACAGCATGTTTTCCAATGCTGCTGAACTTTACAACGCTGATACTGGAGAAATGCTCGGTCAACTCTCACTTGGCTATTGGACCAATGCGGTTGAAATAGATAAACGCAACAAACTATTCCACGTTGCAGAGACCTATATGAGTCGCGGCACACGCGGCATACGCACAGAAGTTGTAACCAGCTACGAATTCCGAACACTTTCTGCCGTCAATGAAGTGATCATTCCGAACAAACGCGCATCAGGATCACCCCACTCCAGCTATACCGGCTTGACGGATGACGCACGCTTCATGATGGTAAGCAACATCACGCCGGCAATGTCTATCTCTGTTGTTGACCTTCGCAACTCCAAATTAACGACCGAAATCGCCACCGCCGGATGTGGACTGGTGTACCCGGTTAGCAATCGGTCTTTCCTTCAGCTCTGCGGGGATGGTGCTGTTCAACTGGTCACCCTCAATAATAGTGGCAAGGAAAAATCTCGTATCAGGTCCGAGCGTTTTTTTGATGTCAACAAAGACCCCTTGATGGAGAAGGCAATACGCACCGGTAAAGGATGGGTTTTCCCTTCCTTTGCGGGTGATCTCTACAGAGTCTCGGTAGATGGACAATCTATTGCCGTAGATAAACTATTCAACGTCGATCTGAACAACGAGGGTTGGAGAATTGGTGGTGTTCAATCCATGGCCTACCATGCCCACAGCGATGTTCTGCTCACACTGATGCATGAGGGCGGCGAGGATACACACAAAGATCCCGGCACGGAGATATGGTTTTTCAACCTTGCCAGTGGGAAGCGTCTGCACCGCATGAAGCTCGAGGAAATTGCAAGCTCCATCACGGTAAGCCAGGACGATCAACCGCTCATCTATACCGCTTTCGTTGGCGACACTAACCTCGACATCTACAACATGAAAACCGGGAAAAAAATCCGGCGCATCGAGAACATTGCAACGACACCCGCCATCATTCAAAACCTGCAGTTATGATGATCGGGAAATAC
>CAZAZB010000042.1:8897-16293 GCA_964489485.1 uncultured Pseudomonadales bacterium
GGCCTCAGCTATTGGCTCGTGATTAGAAACCTCGCCATGTTTGCCGCACTACTCATCGTACTGCTACCGACAACAGGTCGTGCCATTGTCTGGCTGGATTATGTCTCTCTGCTTTTCGCTATTGCCAGTTTCTCTCTCGCCTATGTCATCATCAATTCCCTACTTGCAGCCAATATTCGCAGCAAGATGTGGTGGCGTTAACGCTGATGGAATCTGCACTCATCATTTCAAACCTGCTACTCTGGATCGTCGTTATCTTACTGCTACTGACGGTTTTCGCCCTTGCACGACAGATTGGGCTACTGCATGAACGAGTGGCACCCGTCGGCGCCCTGATGCCAACAGAAGGTCCGAAAATCGGGGAAATCGTTGAACCCATGGAGGCACCTCAACTCGATGGGTCGAGCTACACCATTGGGGGTGAAAAATCGCATAAGACACTGATCTATTTTCTGTCACCCAACTGTCCAATTTGTAAATCTCTACTGCCTATTGTGCTAGGGATTGCCTCCCAGGAAAGCGAACATCTAAAAGTTGTATTCGCCAGTGATGGCGACAACACAGAAGATCATGTCGCATACGCCCGGGAACACAATTTAGCCAACTTCCCTTATCTGCTGTCGCAACCACTGGGCATGCGCATGGGTGTGAACAAGTTGCCCTTTGCGGTACTCCTGAACGAACAAGGGGTACTACGCGGTAGAGGGTTGGTTAACAACCGCGAACATTTAGAAAGTTTGATGCAAGCCGATGAAATGAATGTAGCCTCCCTACAGGACTATCTAGGGAAAGAAAGGCCAGGGAAAGAAACGCCAGGGAATGAAGGCCCAGGGGCCGATAGATTAGGAACGACCGAGAAAACTGCCTAGGTAAACCAGGATGAAGATATCAACCTTACTAACAGATTTAGATAAACGCATCACGAGGTCAACCCGACAGTCTGCACGGGCACTGTCCCGGCGAAGTTTTGTCGCGCGTCTGGGCCAACTGCTGGTGGGTACGGCGATGATCCCCGTCCTGCCCGTCGCACGAGCGAGTGCACCGAGCAATGCCATATCGGAGATTGGTGACCCCAGGAGTTGCGACTATTGGCGCTATTGTGCGATTGATGGCTATTTATGTAGCTGCTGTGGTGGGACATCAAGCAGTTGCCCTCCAGGTGCAGAACCATCGCCCGTTACCTGGGTTGGGACCTGTGAGAACCCTGCTGACGGCAAGCGATATATCATCTCTTACAACGATTGCTGTGGAAAAGCCGAGTGCGGCAAATGCTTCTGCAACCGGAATGAAGGAGATAGACCTGTCTATTATCCGCCCAAGAGCAACGACATAAACTGGTGTGTTGGCACCAAATCAAATGCCTATCATTGTTCGACAGCGGTCGTCGTCGGGCTGGACGAAGACTGATGACATCAGGCAAGGCTGAATGAACCTAACAACCAGGGTTTGCCTGTTGGTCACCATCTCACTGCTTCCTTTTTCAGCAGTTGCCAGCCCAAAGAGTGACTATATGATCCACTGCATGGGTTGTCATACCCTCTCTGGCGGCGGCATGCCGCCTGAGGTACCCGCGTTCGACAAGACCCTCGGTGACATCGTTTCCCTACCGGCGGGCAGGGCTTATCTCATTCAGGTACCTGGCGCATCACAATCTCCATTGAATGATGAACAACTCGCAGCAGTGCTTTCCTGGTTGCTCCGACGATATGTCGGTGATAACCTGCCCGCGGATTTTCGTGATATGAGTACCGAGGAAGTCACCAGATTCCGCTCTATAACACTCGCCAATCCCAAAATCGTAAGAGACCAGCTCCTACGGCAAATCCATCGATCGAGGGCAATAAATCCATGACACTGAATGTGTACCTGTCAGGTGAAATACACACCGATTGGCGCGACGAAATTATTTCTGCAGCATCGGCAAAAGATCTGGATATTGAGTTTACTTCCGCAGTAACGGATCACAGCGCCAGCGATGCAGCAGGCGATACGCTAGGGGAGGAAGCTAATCCTTTCTGGCGAGATCACAAATCCGCAAAAGTGAATGCCATCAGAACAAAAACACTACTCGATATGAGCGATATTGTGGTCGTCCGTTTTGGCGATAAATTCAAACAATGGAATGCCGCTTTTGATGCAGGACAATGCGCCGCCATGGGCAAACCGTACATCACACTGCATGACAGTGACATAGTACACCCCTTGAAGGAAGTCGATGCAGCAGCGCTGGCATGGGCCACGACCACGGATCAGGTTGTCAACATTTTGGCGTATGTTACGCGCCAATAACCGCAGAGGCCGCCGATTCCAGACCGGCACTGGCCATTGAACCTGATCAGTCGTTGAGGAAACCATGATAAAAAACAAGACAAGAAAAATAATAGACCTTTCGATCTACCTTGAAAATGATGTGATATCCGACCCACCCGGTGCAAGGCCAGAGATCACCTATATTAACCACAAACAGTCTGTCGATGGACTCGCCTCTTTCTTTCCCGGTCTCACAAAGGAGGACCTCCCGGATGAAGAGGCATGGGCGGTAGAACTTGTCAAACTTAGTACGCACAACGGAACCCATCTGGACGCACCCTACCATTTCCATTCGACAATGAATGAAGGCGAACCTTCTACGACCATCGATGAAGTCCCACTAGACTGGTGTTTTCAGAATGGTGTGAAACTGGACTTCAGAGATTTTGCGGATGGTTATGTCGTCACGGCAGAAGATGTCGAGAACGAACTGAAAAGGATTGGACACGAATTACAACCCCTCGACATAGTCGTTATAAACACTGCTGCCGGAAAACGATATGGAAGCGATGATTATGTTTCAGCAGGTTGCGGCATGGGCCTGGAGGCGACCATGTATCTTCTGGAAAGAGGCGTTCGCGTCACAGGCACAGATGGCTGGAGCTGGGATGCACCTTTTGTCCATACAAAAGAAAAATACCTGGAAACCGGTGATGCCAGCCTGATCTGGGAAGGACATAAGGCAGGGCGCAAGATTGGATACTGTCATCTGGAGAAATTACACAACCTGGAAGTGCTACCAGACTTCGGCTTCATGATCTCCTGCTTCCCGCACAAAATAAGAGCAGCATCTGCTGGTTGGACAAGGGCAGTTGCCATCCTCGAGTCCTGATAAATAGCCCCGGTTTACATGGCATTTATTTTTTATCTTTCAAATGCCCGCATGTCGCGGCCGGCACCATGTACCACATGGGCGGATTACCATCGCCTTTGAACCCGCGTTGCTGCATACAGCGACTCTTCCCGAAACCATCGGTTCTCAAAATGGTTGTGTATCCATTGGAATCTGTCATTTCAACTGTCCTGGGCTGACTGATCATCACAGGTAAGTATTCAACCGGTTGGAACGGATTGGCGGTAGAGGTCGCTGGAAAGTCCTGTGTACTGAATGAGCGATACTCTGTCTTCTTTTTCATTGTTTTCTTGCGTATTATTTCAATCGCTCTGTGAAATAAACTAGTGCCTGTTGTTGTTGGCATCATTTCGGTAAGGGCATGATTTTGTTTTTCGCGGGCAGATTTTGATACCGGAAGCTGCGTATCCAGGTAAGGACCAATAGTTTCAGGCTGTATTGGCCCGGTCTTTTCTTCCACCGCAGGCTTGTCCGGCACAGGAGACTTTACCAGGGAAATCTTCAAGGAAGATGAGCGTGGAATAGCGTTGGAGGCTGAAGGCCAATACGCCAGTGCAACAAGATGGAGCAGGACCGCAAAACATGCTGCGATAACAAGCGTCTGATGATTGGCCACAGCCTGCTCACTGGGAGGAAATTCATCCAGCTCGGGAGATGGCAGGGTCCAATGTTGATCCAGCATGGGATCTTAGAGCAAAATCACCTGGATTGGTTCATCAACGTGAGCCAGATACAAAGCTAATGGGGGCACGTGACCATGCACGTCAAAACGATTGGCGTAGACCAGGTTCCATATACGCTTCTGACACTGGACACAATTATCGGATTTGCTATGGCATAATCAGCCTGATGTGGTGGTGAGAACCAACGATGGCCAACCTGCACACCAGATATTGAACACCAAAACATCCTGGGACAAACACTTTTAATGAGGGGCGATTCAAAATGAAACTAGCGACTTTTTCGACGGCAGAGCAGCCAGAACTGCGAGTTGGTGTTATTAGAGACGAAAGCATCATTGATCTTTCTGCAAATGATAACAGCTTGAAAACCATGGTCGATTTTCTCGCCGCCGGACAGCCCGCAATCGAATTCGCGACGGCACTATACCAGTCTGCCACTAACGCCATTCCCCTGGATACTGTCAGACTACATGCTCCTATTCCAAACCCCGGAAAGATCCTGGCAATTGGCTTGAACTACGGCGATCACATTGAAGAAAGTGGCATGGAGAAGCCAAAGCACCAGGTCTGGTTTAACAAACAGCATAATTGCGCAAATGGTCCATACGACGACATTAATCTACCAGGCGTCTCCTCTAAACTCGATTACGAGGCAGAACTCTGTCTTGTCATCGGAAAGAAGTGCAAACATGTCCCTAAGGATCGTGCTCATGAAGTGATCGCTGGCTATTTCTGCGGAAACGATGTCAGCGTCCGTGACTGGCAACTCCGGGCGCAGACTTTTCAGATCGGAAAATCCTTTGACACACATGGACCGATGGGGCCTTACATGGTCACACCTGACGAGGTGGGTGACCCGCACAATCTTGACATCAAGGCGATTGTCAACGGCGAAGTACGACAAAGCTCAAATACAAAACACTTAATATTCGACTGTTTCGAGGCCATTGAGCATCTAACCCAGGCATTTACGCTCGACGTTGGTGATGTGCTGTTTATGGGCACACCAGCGGGGGTTGGCATGGCGATGAAGCCTGCGCAGTTTCTGGTAGAAGGTGATCTGGTACGTGTCGAAATCGAAAAGCTGGGCTATATTGAAAACAAGGTATCACCAGAGGATATGACCTGTATTATCGAGTAACAGATCAATGATGGGTGACCCGGTGAGATAAATCGCAACGGCATCTTTTCACCTATCCTCCTTCCCACAAACAGGCCTTATCAATGTCAGAAATAGATCCACAAATGGCAGAAGCACTCGCTTACATGCGTGGTCGAGCAAAGCTGCGTGAAGGCAAGATGCCATCAGGAATGGATGAGGTCAGGCTAAATGCGAATACAGACTTTGCCTACTGGAACGAAGATTCACCCAGCCTTTACAAGGTAGTCGATATTCCGCTGAAAGGTGCCTTCGGCGATAGGACTATTCGCCACTACACACCGACCAAACGATCAGAACCCGCCCCGGCACTGGTTCACTTTCACGGCGGCGGCTGGATCGTCGGAGACCTTGATCTTGAAGACCGATTTCTCCGTGAACTGGCGCTGGCAAGCGGCTTCGACATACTATCTGTAGACTATGTGCTTGCCCCGGAGCATCCTTTTCCAGAACCGCTGGATGATTGTATTGCCGTGAGCAAAACCATTGCCTCTTCAGCAGAGCCGTTGGGTATTAATGCATCCCAATTGGCTCTCAGTGGATCATCTGCCGGGGCTAACCTTGCCATTGCGACTGCTCTTTCGTTGCGCGACCAAAAACATCAGCTATTTAATCAGCTACTACTATTCTATGGTGTGTTCGATGCATCACTGGAATCGGATTCTCATCAGCGATTCGCAGATGGCGCCTATAGCCCGGGCGGACCCGGCATGGAACTGTTCCTGCAACGATATCTACCAGATAATAAACTTCGCAGTGACCCTCTGGTATCCCCGGTTCTCGCTGACCTCTCTGGTCTACCACCCTGTTATCTTTGTATCGCTGAACTGGATGCATTGCACGATGACAGCGTGTTACTAGAACACCAACTTCGGCGCGCCGAAGTGCCAACAACCGCAAATCTTTATCGCGGCATGATCCACGGATTTACCATCATGTCGCGAACAGTCGACATGGCAAAGACAGCGGTCCTGGATGCAGCACACTATCTTCAAGAGCCACTCAAATCTTGAGCACGCTGGTACTGGATGTCGGCCGAAGCAATGTCAAATGTAGCCTGGTAGATAATCAAGGTAAAATCATCTATCGGCTAGGCATGGAGAATAGAACCCAGAGAATCACTACCATCGAAGTATTCGATACAGAGACAATCTGGCAGTGGTTCCTGCGCTGTGTGACAGAAATATGCCAGTCACATCATCCTGATGCCATTGTCGCAACAACCCATGGGGCATCAGCAATGCTATTGGGTGATGATGGCAAGGTATTGGATCTCCTTGATTATGAATCCGACCAATACCAGACCATCTCAAAGGAGTACAACAGGCTACGGGATCACTATCACCTCACTGGCTCTCCCAATCTGACTAACGGACTTAATCTGGGGAGACAGATATATTGGTTACAACACCAGCACCCTGATATTTTTGAAAAAGTCAGATCGATTTTGCTCTACCCGCAATACTGGACCTTCCTGCTGACCGGTGTCAAAGCAACAGAAGTGACTTCACTGGGTACGCATACGGACCTCTGGCACCCAAAAACCAGGCAATTCTCAAGCCTTGGATCTGCGTGGCAACATCTCTTTGCGCCCTTCATGGATGCCTGGCAGACAGTAGGCCATCCGCTGCCTGAGATCTGCGACCAGACAGGACTCAATCCTGATTGCAAAATTCTTTGCGGAATTCACGACAGTAACGCGACCTTCGCCTATCATTTTCAGTCTGATGAGCCAATGACACTGCTCTCGACAGGTACCTGGGTCATTGGAATGTGTTCAGGTGATGTGCCAGTTAACCTGGAAGAGGAAAATGATGAGCTTCTCAATGTTAATTTGCTCGGTAACCCCGTCAAGTCATTCCGCTTTATGGGTGGGCGGGAATGGGAATTGATTGCCTATCCCGGGCAGGATGAACAAGGCGAACAGCACAGCGAGAGTAACGCGGAAGAACCCGGCCATGACCAACTCATCAGTCTGATTGAGACGCTTATCAGCAATAATATTATGGCGCTGCCTTCATTCAGCGACCAGGGTGGACCATTTCGACGCAGGCCAGGCAATCTTATCGGACATTGTGAATCAACCAGGCTAAGAAAGGCACTGGCGTCCCTCTACTGCGCCCAGGTGTCTGCCTGGTGTCTGCAACGATTTTCAACAACGGGGAGGATTATCGTTGATGGTCCTTTTATAAAAGACAAGATATTCCTGACGGTTTTATCACAACTCCTACCAAATCATCGACTGCTCACCAGCAAGGTAACAGACGGCACTTCGCTGGGTGCTGCACGACTGGCCATCTGGCCGGATTCTTTCTCGCCTGAATATACCGAGGTGAATGCCATTGCGCTCCCCGGGTTATGGCGCTACCACCAGATGTGGTTAACCCATCT
>CAZAZB010000043.1:0-10230 GCA_964489485.1 uncultured Pseudomonadales bacterium
ACTGTTGCACCGCGTGCGGATGAACCATATCGCTGTCGTAATGAAAGTAGATCACACTGAAAGCCGTGATAAGAGGCAACCATTGCGATACAGGCGAGCCCACACTCGGCTGCTTCGGCCTGAAGAATGCTGGGTAATGTTTTACTTCCTGTGAGATCTAACATGAGCCATCTACCAGGTTCGGCCGCGTAGGGCGAGTAGTGGGTTTAACATCCATTCAAGAATAGATCGTTTTGCCTGGACGATATCAGCGGTCACCAACATGTCTGTTTGCAGCGACCTTTCTTGCCCATAGGCTGTAATGGTCGCGCTGTCTATTGCGACCTTTGCTATAAACGCCGGTTCGCTAAGGCGCAGTGGACCGCTGATATCGCCAGGACTGATGACAGCATCGGAGATTGAAATGATCTTGCCAGGATGTGTGCCAAATTGTTGGTAGGGGAAACTATCGTACATCAAACGAACCCGTTGTCCGTCTTCCGTCAACCCGGCCGCTCTGCTAGGAATAAAAAGCCAGGCATAGAGTGTCGCATCCTCGGGTAGGATAGAGAGAAGAGGGCGGCTCGCCGAAACAGAATCTCCAACAGATATGTTCAGTGCGGTTACTCGACCCGTGACAGGTGCGGTTATCAGGTGGCTTGAACGTTCTTCCTGCTCGGTTGTTTTCTGATTGATTATGGATATATCACGATTAATAATAGCAAGGGTGTCCTGCAGAAGAACCGGACTGAGTTTTTGTTGATGGACGGCGTTCTTCAACGCAGCTCTGGTTCTGGTGAGTCGTTGGTTGATCTGAACCAATTCCTTCTGTTCTGCAAGGTGGTTCGTCTTGGATGACAGCCACTGGGTTGTAGAGAGGTAACCCTTGCGCCTGAGATCATGAGAGGCCTTAAGCTGTTGCGCACTAACGGCAGTACGTGCGCCTTGTAGACGGTGGATACGTTCAAGTTGCGCGATCTCGTCTTTGAGGGAGTCCAGATTCTCTTTTCGCCACTTCTGGTTCAAAATGGACTTTTCTTTTTCTCTCTCAACTTGAAGGGTCAGACGCTCTTCTTGTTCCAATAATTCGGCTAGAATGGTTGAACTTGCTGCTTGTCCGTTGGCGAGCGCATAGGAACCACGGATACTGATAAGCGGCGCCCCTTTTTGAACAAGTTGGCCTTCACCAACGTATACCGATTCTGCAATACCACGGTTGCGTGGGTATATTCGGGAGATACCGGCGTCTGGCCGAAGATATCCCTGCACTGTTTCTTTTCGTGCATACTGACCCTGCCACAGCAGTGCCAGCGATAAGATCGTCACAAACGTGAGCAGGGCAGTCAGGCTCCGCGTCGAAAACGGCTGGGTAATCATGGTTGAGCCGAGTGTTCGCTCACTCGCGTGTTGTAATGCTTCTGTTCGATAGAGATCGGTTGAAGGCTCAGCGGATGAATTAGAAGATGAATCAGGCATGAACATTCACCTGTTCCTGTGCCATTTCAGGCAGGAGATGCCAATGGTTCCATTGTGTCGCGTGCTGCCGGATATACTTTTCTGCCATACTGGCTAACTCTTGCATTTCCCGTTTCAAAAATATGGCACGGCTACCGGCGATAGATGTGTAATCACGAACGGCATTAACCTCGCATATCCATTGGTCTTTTTCTCGGAAGGTAAAAAAGGGGATAACCTGACTTTTCCCCAACATTGACAAATAGAGCGGACCAAAAACCCAGTGAAGCCGGGTATTGAAGATATCGACGGGAGCCGTTTCACCCCATCTGGGTGAAAGGTCATAGAGTAAAACAACAATTGCCCCTTTCCGTAGTGAGCTGGCAAGTTTTCTCGCGGCCATGGGCCCGTGTCGAACGGTTGTGAGTCGATGACCAATCTTATCCAGTTTTCCGAACATCGCCTGTTCATTTGAACTCCACTTTTTTCTTCGTAAGATCAGGACGTCACGGTCAGAGACTAGCGCGAGGATCTTGAGTAGAGAATGGATGTAGTCGCCCATGTGAATCGTCAGGAGAACCACACCAGTTGATTTCGATGTTGAACAACCAGCAGAGGTAGATTGCAAGAAGCATCGCAGCAAGTCTTCATCATCCATTTGTATTCTTGTCGAGCGGTCCAGTGATGCTTGTAATGGCACCGTTGCACATTCTTTCCAAAGTGCCTTCACAATATCGCGCTGTTCATGCCAGCCTATGCCAAGACGCCTTGCCTCTGTTGGCGATTCACCCAGAGCAGCCTCGAAAATACTCGCCAGAGGATCAGGTTGTTGGCTGTTTGTTTTGTTAAACTTGTACATGGCTGCGCTCGAAGTAGTGAAATTAATTTATTCAATACTGGTGTTGCCTGACATGGCGATTCTCTTAAAAGAGCGTAGGAAAAGGTTATTCATGGGTGACATCAGAAACCCCATTAATGTAGAGGTTCAAGATTTACGATGAGTTATATAGATTCTTATTACAGTCGAACGGCTGAACCGGGACTTGACGCTGAACCATTAGCGGCAGAAATTGATATTCCTGTTTGTATCATTGGTGGTGGGCTGGCGGGTATATCCACGGCACTTGGTCTTGCAGAAAGAGGCACTGATTGTGTCTTGATTGAAAGTGAACAGGTGGGCTGGGGTGCCTCTGGTAGAAATGGCGGCTTCGTCGGGCGTGGTTTTTCACAGAGTGCGATGAGTTTAGTAAAAAATTTAGGGGATAATCATGCGAAGCAGCTCTATGGTTTGACCGCCAGTGCCTATGACCTGATTCAGGAAAGAATTGTTGGCCATGAGCAGACGATTCGGCAGCCCGATACCGGCAGTGTCACAGCATCCTGGTTCAATGATGAGAAAGGCGTCCGGCAATACGTAGAAGACATGAACCGGATCTTTGATGAAGATCTGGAATACTGGCCGAAAGAGCAGGTCGCAGAGAGTTTCCTAACGAAACGTTATTACGACGGTTTCCTGAAGCCTGACATCATGCGATTCCAGGCTCTTAATTATGCCATTCATACTGCTCGACTGGCGCAATCGAAGGGGGCTGTATTTTATGAACAGACTCCGGCAGTTAAAGTCACCAGAGTCGGGGGCAGGTGGAAAATTAGGACACCTACTGGCTCGATAAAAACAGATAATGTGGTCTACGCGTGTAGTGGCTACATTGGCTCGCTACATGGCAAACTGAGCAGGGCAACGCTGCCCGTCGCAACTTATGTGTTGCTGACAGAACCTCTGGGTGACAGATTAGCGGATGCCATCCGGTCTCCCTACGCCGTTGGTGATAATCGTTTTTCTTCTAACTATTACCGGACGGTAGGAGACAAGCAGCTGCTGTGGGGTGGGCGTGTATCCATGTTTCATCCGTCTCAGGAGAGACTGAAGAAGATTATGATGAATGACCTGTTATCAGTTTATCCCCAGCTCAAAGGGATAAAAGGCGAGGTCGCCTGGGGCGGTTATATGGGTTATGCACGGCACAAAATGCCGCAAATCGGGCAACTCAAACCCGGGGAGTGGTATTGCCAGGGCTTTGGTGGACATGGTATGGTAACAACAACGATGGGGGGTGAACTCATTGCATCTGCCATTGCATCGAATGATGAACGTATCCAGTTATTTTCCCCCTTCAAGCTAAATTATGTAGGCAAACCATTTGGTCCTGTCATTGCTCAGGTGGCCTACTGGTCATACCAGTTGCAGGATGCATTACAGGTCAGTCGTCTGAATCGGAAGCTGTAATCGTTCACAAAAGTCGGACCAGGTCACCAAGCTTTCGGCTGGTCATCGAATAAAGTGCAAAGTCCTGAATGCCGGATCTTTGTACGTCCTCGATGACACGCTGCCAGTTTTCAACAAACTTCAAGTGCTCATCCAACCAGGCGAACATACCATCGGTTACGGAAGTGTTTTCATCTGTGCTTCTCAGAACATCAGATGCCAGGTCTCCGCGCCGGGTCATGAATTCATCCAGCAGTGCATCCTTTTCCATCGCCTGCCAGTGGGTCTGCGTTTCGACTTTGTTAATCTGCTCACTCAACCAGTCGAATTCTAGAGCCTCACCTATTTGTGCATAGGCCTCTGCAGTACGAATAACATCCTGGCCACATTCTCCTGATGCTTCTATTATTGTTAACGCCGCGATGGAATCCGATGCACCAACACAAACGTCTGCAACCTCTGGTGGACAACCTGCGTTAATGAAATGGTCGAGGTTTTCTTTCCATTTATCGTTCGCATCTTCGCCTAAAATTGAAAGCCGCTGCGAGCGTAATTGATCGATGCGAGGCTGGCAGTGATCAATGACTTCCTGCACATTATCCAACCCGCGATAGTGGCGAAGTACCCACCGAGTGGCACGGCGCCCAAGTTTCATCAGATCAAGTTGAAGTTCCAGACGATCCTCTTCATTCATCTCGTTCGCTTGTTCCAATTTTCGCCAGTTTTCTCTAATCCTGAAGGCCTGGACCATCACGCTATATGCCTGGATGATATCCAGACAGCTGCTGCCAACATATTCTTTTAGATGTGTAACGAAGGATATTCCCATGTGGTGAACAATGTCATTGGCAATCTGTGTGGCGATAATTTCGCGATGCAATGGATGGTCTGATATCTGGTCTGCATAGCGTATCCGCAAACTTTCAGGGAATTCCAGAAAGACAGCACTCTGTAAATTGCTATCTGATTCTATTGCAGAATCAAGTAGCTGCCCCTTGATATGCAGTTTAGAATAACTTAGCAGTATGGCGAGTTCCGGGCGGGTTAAGCTTTGCCCGTGCTGGCCTCGTTCAATCAGTTGTTCGTCGCTCGGAATTTGTTCAAGACGCCTGTTCAGTTTTTGTTCTGAAACCAGTGTATTGATAAGGCGGATGTATTCGTCCATGCGATCCTGTCCATGGCGGTGTGCAAGGGTGAGCACCTGTGCCTGCCGATAGTTATTCTCCAGCACCAGTTCCGATATTTCGTCGGTCATGTCGACAAGAATTTTGTTACGTTGTTTTGTTGTCAGTTCGCCTTCTTCAATTTGTTGGTTGAGCAGAATCTTAATGTTTACTTCGTGGTCAGAACAATCCACACCTGCAGAGTTATCAATGAAGTCTGTATTGACGCGACCTCCCTGTAATGAATATTCGATACGTGCTTGTTGGGTTAAGCCCAGGTTGCCACCTTCACCAAAAACGTGGCAACGAAGTTCTGGTGCTAATACGCGTACTGTGTCATTGGCTCGATCACCCACCTGATCGTCTGTTTCCTGAACACCCTTGGCATAGGTGCCAATCCCGCCATTCCAGATCAGGTCCACAGGCGCTTTCAAAAGGTTGTTAATCAGTTCATCTGCAGAGAGGGTTGCAGCGGAAATATCGAACAGAGATCTCATCTGGTCTGTGATTCGAATTGATTTTTGTAGCCGGGAGAATATGCCACCACCGTCAGAAATCAGTTTGCTTTCGTAATCGGACCAACCGGACCTTGGGAGCTGGAATAACCGTTCCCGTTCCAGGTAGCTCGCCTCGGTGTCTGGATCGGGGTCAATAAAAATATGCATGTGGTTAAATGCGGCAACCAGTTTAATACAGCGTGAAAGGAGTACACCGTTGCCAAATACATCCCCGGACATATCGCCAATGCCAATAACAGAGATAGATTCGCTTTGTACATCAACACCCTGTTCCCGAAAATGACGCTGCACAGAGATCCATGCCCCTTTTGCTGTGATACCCATTACCTTGTGGTCATAACCATGACTACCACCGGAGGCAAAAGCATCCCCTAGCCAGAATGAGCGAGACTCCGCGATTTCGTTGGCGATATCCGAAAATGTCGCTGTGCCCTTGTCAGCCGCAACAACCAGGTAAGGATCGTCTCCATCGAATCGTTTTACATTGGCAGGCGGAACAACCTCACCCTGAACGAGATTGTCTGTAATATCCAACAGCCCAGAGATAAATAACTTGTAACAGGCGATTCCTTCCTCCATAAAGGCTTCGCGAGTTTCGGTCTTTCGCCTTAAGACGAACCCACCTTTTGCGCCATGGGGTACGATCAGGGCATTCTTAACCGATTGTGCCTTGGCAAGACCCAAAACCTCTGTCCGGTAATCTTCCTGCCGATCGGACCAGCGTAAACCTCCCCGTGCAAATTCGCCGAATCGTAGATGTACACCTTCCACCCTGGGTGAATAGACAAAAATTTCGTAGGTTGGTTTAGGTTCAGGGATGCCCGCGATTTTGCCCGTATCAATTTTTAATGAAATATAGGGTTTGTGGTGTCCTTCGGCATCCTTCTGAAAATAGTTGGTACGCAGGGTATTTTCCATCAACTCAAGATAGCGTCGCAGGATTCTGTCCTCATTTAGAAGATTGACATTCTCCAGTTGACCTCGAATAGCTTCTGCGGCCTGGGCCAGGTCACGTTCTTCTTCGCCTGGGGAAAACCTGAGCAGGAAATATTCCATCAACAAACAGGTTATCCCTACATGCTTCAACAGGGTATCGGCAATAAACTGCTGACTAAACCCGATCCGAATTTGTTTTAAGTAGTGCGCGTAGGCACGGAGTATGGACACCTCGCGCCAATTTTTGAGGGTGGCTAGAACAAGCTGATTCAGGCTGTCATTTTCAGCATCGCCATACCAGATGTGAATAAACGAGTCCTCAAACACATCACCGATCTGGTTCAGGTCGAGTGTTTCCTTGTAGAGTAGATTAAAATCCTGAATGGTGCACTGCTGGTGATTCTTTGCCTGAATCCTGTAGGGATATTCACCAATGACTCGCATTCCCATATTTTCCAACATCGGTACAATATCGGAAAGTGGTAATACATCACCCATGTGAAAAATTTTAAGATGTACTGTTGTGTTTTCATCCTGGGGTTTTCGATAAAAGCGAATGGCAAGATTATTATCGGTTGTGAGATTGTCCAGATGTCTGACATCGTAATAGGCTGCCCGCACTGGAAATGTTTCTTTGTAACTTGCTGGAAAAGCCTGCAGGTAGGAGCTCGCATAACGCCGGCCTGCCTGTTCCCCATATTCTTCGATTAACTTTAGTTGAAGGTCTTGCGACCAGTCCCGGGTTAATTTGATGATTTCTGCTTCAAGGGCTTGCACGTTATATTCCAGTGGGCGCATGGGATGCACGCGGAGGATAAACTGGGTGCGGACAAGGATAGATTCAGACATGTGCGAGTAGAACTCCGAATCAATTGCACCAAATGCATCCACCAATAACGCCTGCATACCGACTCTTAGTCGTGTGTTGTATAGTTCTCTTGGCACGTAAACAAGGCACGAATAGAAGAGACCATAACGCCCGGTTCGGACAAAGAGCTTTACCTTGCTGCGTTCGTGACCATAGGTGATTGCCATTGCGGTATCGAAGAGTTCGTCTTCTGTCGCCTGGAACAGTTCGTCTCTCGGATGTATTGCCATCACCTGGGCGAGCACCTTGCCATTGAATCCCGCGGGATTTAGTTCGGAACGGTTCAGAATTCGTTCGACTTTTCTTGCGATCACGGGGATGCTATTGGGTGGTTGGGAGTAAACAACGGATGTATAGAGACCCAGGAACCCACATTCGCCAGTGACCTCGCCATGGCTGTCGAATATCTTCACGGCGACATAATCAGGATAGGCATGCCTGTGTACCCTGGAACGGGTACCGGATTTTGAGAATGCGAGCAATTCAGGCGCAAGAATAAAGGATTGGGTGCGTTCCGGCATTTCACTGAGCTTTCTGGAACTCGCTTTGCTCCGGCGTTTCATTAGCCCCAGTTCTGACCCGATAACCTGTTCTACCAGGCCGTCTGTAATGCTAAATTCCCGATAGCCGAGAAACGTAAAATGATTATTAGACAGCCAACTCAGGAAATCCCTGGCTTCTTTTACTTCGGCAGAACCAACGATGTCCGTCGTATCAGCGAGCCGTTCAATGATTTCCTGCACCTTGTTCTTCATTGGGTGAAAATCTGAAACCACCTGGTGAACTTCCGCGAGGACTTCGCGGATTCGTTTATCGAGGCTCGCGAATTCATCCACATTGATCCGGTCAATTTCGGCGTAGATGAGCGTTTCTGCGGCTTCCCCTTCGCCGAAAGCGACTAACCTGCCGTTTTCCCGCTGCGTCTGCAGAACCATGTTTTGTAGTTTATGCGTGGTCAGGTCATGGTGGCTGAGCTCTAACAGAATTGAGTCTGTGATAAACGGCATATCATCATGCACGATAACCACAACGGTATGCGGTGATTGCCATCCGTCGCGTTCGAAATCGGGATTGCTGATGAGGATTTTGGTTCTGCCGTCGCCAGCATCAGACCTGGCGCTCGATTCAGCAGGATGTGCGAGCAGTCGATATGCCGTCAACAATGCGCCATAGGCATCTGCTAGATCGAGTTCTTTGAGTTCTTCCAGCGGGACTCGCCGCCAGAACCTTGCCGATAGCTGTTTTAACAGTGTATTGTTTTTATCCGGGCGACGTTCATCCAGAAATGATTCAAAGTGGACATTGAATTCTACCGTGCTATCCATAAGCGCTACCCATAAGAGCTACCCGTAAGAGCTATCCATAAGAGCCGCCCACAAGAGCTGCCCAGTATCGAGGTCCGTTAATTTTACCAAGAAAAGTGATCTTGTTGGGATAGCTTCTGGACTATTTGTAAATTTTTTTAGTTTGCGTCAGCCAACGAAGTCGCTGTTGCTGAACCGTAGTTTCTGCTGATGAACTGAATGGCGAGGAAGAGCGCAATCAGCGCCGGTAGGATGACCCAGGGAGTCGGGAAGAAACCTGCCACCAGGTAGGTCATGAAAGCGACTGATCCCGTCAACAGCGCATAGTAAAATTGCGTGGTGACATGATTGATATGGGCGCAGTCTGCGCCAATAGAAGCAAGCACGGTGGTGTCGGAAATAGGCGATGTATGGTCGCCAAACAGACCACCGCTTAGAACTGCTGCTACCGTGAGATAAAGAGGTGCACCGATGTTATGTGCAACAGGAACTGCCAATGCCATCAAAATAGCAAAGGTACCCCAGGATGAGCCTGTCGCAAGAGAAATAACGGCACCCAGCACAAAGACCAATGCTGGCAAGAGTGAAGGGTTCAGTCCCTGGCCGATTAACTGCGAAATTGTCTGGGCGGTACCAAGGTCGCGGATGACGGAGCTCAAAGACCAGGCAAAGATCAGGATGGTAACAACAAATACCATCGTTTCTGTTCCCTTGATGAATGTATTCAGTGAGTCATTTAAGGGTGTGTCAAAATGTTTGTACATCAACAAGGCGCAGGCAATAGAAGCCGCACTATAAGCAATCGTTAAGGATGAGCGAACGTGGGTGCTGGTCAAGTCATCTGCCAGCGCATACCAGGTAAGTAGTGCAGCGATGAGACCTAGCAAAATCGTCAGCGGAACAATGAATAGGCTCATAGGGGGTGTATCACGATTCACAAGGTCTATTGATCCAGATTCATTTTCTTTTGTGTCAAAGGGTACATATTCCCTCTGCGCCTTTTCCATGGGTCCGAAGTCACGCCCACCTAAAATGAACATGGGTACTGCGGCGAGCGTCAGGATTGCATAGAATTGATACGGGATTACACTGACCAGAACGGAAAGGGAAGTCTCTGTTAGCCCTGCATCAATGTATGCCTGTTCTATCAAACCCATGATGTAGGCACCCCAGCCGATAAAGGGAATTAGAATACAGATTGGCGCGGCAGTTGAGTCCAGGATATAGGCGAGTTTCTCTTTACATATCTTCAGTTCCCTGAAGATGGGGCGGAACAAAGGACCGATGATTAGCGCGTTGCCAGAGTCCGTGAAGAAGATTGCAAGCCCTGATGCCCAGGTAGAAAACTGCGCACGTCTTGAATTTGAGATGAGTTTTGTCATGCCACGGGCAAATGCCTGGGCACCACCAGAGACCTCGAGGAGTTTAATAAAACCGCCAATTGCCATCATGGTAAAGATGATCTGGATATTGGATGGCGAGCTAATCTGAACGAAGATGCGTTGTTCAATCAGATCAAGGATAGCGGAGAAGGGGTTGTAACCGGTCAATATGAGTGAGCCACTGAATACGCCTAGACCGAGTGATACAAGAATGTTGCGTGTCCACATGGCAAGAACAACCGTCAGCACCGGTGGTAATAAAGACAGGAGACCATAGTCCGTCATTAATAGTCCGTCATCTACGGTCACCCAAATAAAGCGACCCACCAAATGTCTTATACATAAATGAATTCCGTCGG
>CAZAZB010000043.1:10330-14129 GCA_964489485.1 uncultured Pseudomonadales bacterium
GTCACCCAAATAAAGCGACCCACCAAATGTCTTATACATAAATGAATTCCGTCGGGGGTATGTAGCCGTGCTTAGCCTTGGCCTTTCGTCTGCTCCATTCTAATGCCTAACTTTGCCATTAGCCTGTTTGCTTGAACTGAAGCAAGGGCGGGTAATTTCAGCATATCATCGTACAGCGTATAGGCAACGGGTACTACTACTAGTGTGAGTGCCGTGGAAGAAGTTAATCCACCAATGATTATCAGGCCAAGGGCATTTCTGAATTCGGCACCATCTGAAGTTGAAAAGGCTACCGGGATCATACCGGAAATGGTCGAGAAGGCTGTCATCAGAACAGGCCGTAGCCTTAACTGCCCGGCCATTAACATGGCATCGTAGGCGGAAAGCCCATCCGGTCTTACCTGGTTAGCGTAGTCCACCAGCAGGATGCCATTTTTCATCACCAATCCCATTAAGGCGATCAGGCCAATTTGTGCAAAAAGACTGAGCTCACCACTGAATAAATAGAGCGACGTAAAAGCACCTATAAAGGAGAGAGGAGCCGTGAGCATGATCACCATGGGTTGACCAAAGCTATTAAACTGACTGGCAAGAATCATATAAAGCGCAACCAATGCCATGCCAAAGGCGAATGCAATGGCGCGACCTGTCTCTTCAATTTGTTCCGATGTTCCTTCATAGCTGACAGAGTAACCAGGCGGCAGATTCAATGCGGCAAGGATGTTGTCCATATCCTCTTTTAGAACCCCCACAGCCACACCAGCCGGTGCCATGGCAAAAACACCAATCTGCCGTGACCGGTTCCGGCGACCAATCTCAACAGGTACCCGTGTGATTCGAAATGTGGCGATGTTCGCCAGGTCAATCAGTTCGCCAGCACTGCTGCGAACCTGGATCATATTAAGCTTGGCCAGTTTGTCGCGATTGTTTTCTTCAAGACGTAATCGAACATCATAACGTGAACCGCCCTCCTGAAAGGTAGCGATATCCTGGCCACCCACTGTCGCCCGTATAGTGGAGGCGAGGTCACGAACACTGATGCCGAGATCGGCGGCTCGCTTCCTGTCAATATCAATATGTACTTCCGGCTTACCCAGGTCGAAGGAAGTTCTTACATCCTTGTAGAAATCTTTTGTGTGCATCTTGGTCATGATGTCCTCAGAAATCCCCTGCAAGACTTTTAGATCAGAGCCCTGTAGAACGACATATAAGTCAGTCTGAAAGTTTCCACCGCTACCACCACTGACCCAGGGGATTTCCGCAAGTTGAATGGTCTTTGCCTCGGGTGCCGCTTCGTAGAGCACCTCGCGTACCTGATCCATGATGATGAATGAACTGGTTTCTCTGTCGGCCTTCGGCGTCAGGCCTATATAGAAGTCGATGATATTGGCGCGGCTGACAGCTCCGGACCCGATCGACATAAACACAAGATTGACATCAGGTACGGCAGCAATGGCGGCAGCAACTTTTCTACCGGCATCTTTGGTTGATTGAATACCCGTGCCGAGTGGCATCTCTACCTGGGCACTGAATTCACTGCGATCGGTTTTTGATGAAAACGCCATGGGGATCTGTCCGGCGAGCTTCCCGCCGATATACATTGATGTAAATGCAAAAAGAATGACAATCCAGCGTTTGTTCAGTGAGAATGTCAGAATGCGTTGATATTGATTTTCAACCCACTGATAGACCCTTTCGAACAAAGCAAAAACACCCTTGGGTTCCTCATGCTTTGTCAGCCATCTGGAGCAGAGCATGGGTGTCAGCGTGACCGATACGAGCAGGGAAATACCAACAGAAAAAACGATCGTTAGACCGTACTGAAAGAAGAAGCGCCCGACGATACCATCCATAAAGGCGATGGGTACGAAAACAGCCATGATCGCGAGCGTGCCTGCGACAACTGGCCCGGCTACTTTGGCAGTGCCCTGGGATGCGGCTTCATAGGGGCTGAGTCCTTTCTCGAGATGTTGAAATATTGATTCCAGCACAACGATGGCATCGTCCACCAACAACCCGATCGCGACTGACAATGCCATCATGGTGAGCATGTTGACGGAAAAATCCAGAACATAAAAAGCAAAAAATGTAGAGATGAGCGCCGCAGGGATGGCGGTGGCAACAATAACGGTCGCGCGCGCGTTCATGAGAAAAGCGAGCGTGACCAGCACCACCAAAACAATACCGAGTATCAAATCTGCCTTAACATCATTAATTGATGACTGAATAAACCGGCTAATGTCTTTCGCAGTAATGATTTCTATCCCTGGTGGTGCATCTGCCTTGATTTTTGCCAGCTCTTTCTTGACCTCGTTTACAACAGCTACAGTGTTTTTGCCGGACTGACGGCGTAGCTCCAGGGCGACGCCGGGCACACCATTCAGTTCCGCGTATGTTCTTTCGTCTTCCATGTCATCTGCCACACGTGCTACATCTCGAACACGCACATTTGCCTGGCCGCGTTTGACAATGACGATATCGGCAAACTCTTTTATCTGTGTCACTTCACCCTTGGTCTTTAAAGTGAACTCGCCGCGCCCGCCTGCGACATCTAGACGCCCGCCGGGTATCTCGGCATGTTCACGGCGAATGGCATTGATAATGTCCTGCACTGTGATCTGGTAGCTGCGCAACTTGAAAGCATCAACCCAGATTCTGATCTCTCGCTCTCGCCCGCCAACAATGGAGACCCCACCCACGCCGTCGAGCCGTTGAAGTCGTTCTTTGATCTTCTTGTCGGCATATTCGGTAAGTTCTTTGATCTCCATCTCGCCTGATACCATGATGGTCACAATGGGTTCTGCATCGGGGTCCATTTTTTGAACGACAGGTGCATCTGTTTCAGACGGGAGCAAAGGTAAAACGCGGTCTACCTTGTTCCGTACTTCCTGAGCCTTGATATCAGGGTTCGAGTCCAGGGTAAATTCGATCAGCAGCTGGGAATAACCGTCTGTCGATGTGGATGTGAGCGTCTTGATGCCAGATGTTGCGTTGACTTCTTCTTCCAGAGGGTCGGTAACTTCTGTCTCAATCACCTCAGGGGATGCGCCATCTAATCGTGTCTGAACGATGACATAGGGGAACTCCACCTTCGGGAATAGATCCACGCCGAGCCTGTCGACCGAGATAAAACCGAGCAGCATCAGGCTGCCGATTATCATAACCGTCATCACAGGGTTTTTGATGGAAGTGTCGGCGACCCACATGGTTAAAGCGCCTTGACCTTGATAGCTGAACCTGCTTGAAGTCTCGTTAGATTGTTGCCGACCAATACTTTTTGTCCTTCTTGCAGGCCTGATGTTATTTCAACATCCTGTGTATCGAGCTCCCTAATTGTGACGGGTACTTTTTTGGCAGTACCGCTCTGATCAATGTAAACAAAAGTTGATTCGCTGCCTAAAACAGCACGTCTTTCAACGACCAGTGCATTCCGTGATGCCGGGTATATTTCTGCCCGCGCGAACAGGCCAGGTTTTATCCTGTAGTCAGTATTAGCGATCGCCAGGCGTACATCGATAGAGCGTGACTTGTTATCTATCCAGTCGTTTATGATGTGTATTTTTGTGTCGAAAGATTCATTGAGTCCATCAATCGTTACCTTTGCCGGTGTGCCAATGGCGATTCGTGCGAGATCGGTTTCAGGAAGACGCACGATTGTCACAATGGTATCTATCTGTTGCACCTGCAGGAGAGGTGGACCACCACCGCCGCCTCTCAGTGTTTGAACGTAGGCGCCCTCGTTGACATTACGTATAGTGATTACGCCATCAAAAGGTGCCCTGCTGATAGTGTCTGCAAG
>CAZAZB010000043.1:14229-16198 GCA_964489485.1 uncultured Pseudomonadales bacterium
AATAGGGGTTGGCCTTTTACAACACGATCGCCGACCGCGACATACACCTCTTCTACCAACCCGTTCATCATGGGAGTAATGTCCGTGATCTTTAGAGGCATCATTGTCCCTGTGGCAGAGATAGGTTCTTGTAACTCAATCATGTGGACACTGGCAGTTTGTATGGCAAGTGCCTCGGTTTGATCGTCGGCCTTTGCGTCCGGGAGCGCTTCTCCTTCATCACATCCACTGAGTAGATTAACGATCAGGAATAGTGCGCAGATGACTGATGTTTGATGAATTGATCTGGAGGCAGAGGTAAACAAGGTAGTCTCGGACATGTTAAGCGTGGTTGTTGAATCTATGGAATAGTATCATATAAGATAGTATCATATAATACTAATTATTCTCCGCTGACATGAGCCTTGCTGCGACAAGACATAAGCATAAGAACCATGAACAATATCCCATCAAAAAAAGCAGCCTTGATTATGGACCCGGAAAGGGTTGGCCAGGAACTGTCACTATTGACGAGCGATCTGAGCCTACTCTATCGAAAATACTTCAACCGCCAGGTCAAAGAGGCAGGTCTAACCTCTGTGCAATGGCAGGTATTAAGCTGCCTGGCGAGAACCGATGGTATTACGCAGACCGAAATTGCAGAAGTCCTACTCAAGGGTAAATCCCCGGTTGGAAAGACATTGGATTCGCTTGAAGCGGCAGGTTGGATCAAGCGAGAACCGAGCAGTGAAGACAGGAGGGTGAATAATATTTTTCTGACCAGTCGGCTTGAAACGATGCAGGAAAAACTTATTGGTGTGATGGAAACGATGAATGCCACGGCAGAAGAGGGCTTGAGTATTAAGACGATTGAGGATGTACGAACTGGATTGATCAAGATTCGACAAAACCTGCTGGATGAACTCGAGGAATGAGCGATATTCGAATTTTCGTGTTTCTACTGGCCCTGTTGGTCACTGTTTCTCCCTTCGCCGTGGCAGATGTCGCTTATCTGGTTGTTGGCAGCTATGGCAGTGAGGATCGCGCGCATCAAGCGGCAGATAACCTGCTTGGTGCCGCCGGGATAGACATCAGTGTAGTACCAACGGATCGGTTGTTTCGCTTGGCTCTTGGACCGCTATCAGAAATTGAGATTGAGTTAACTCGATCGAAACTTCGAAGCCTCGGCATCGATCATTGGCTCTGGCGAAGTGAAAATGATTTGTCTGTTAGCGATGCTGAGGATACTACTGAGGTTACTGCTGAAGTGACAGCGGAGGTCATAGATGAAAGCGAGGCAGGTTTGCTACCCGTTGAAAAATCATTGACCTCGAATAAAAAATCTGAAGTTGATAGCGTGATTATCCCGGTTAGTGTTCCTGGTGCTGGTCAAAAAAGTGACGAGACTCAGGAAGGGGGAACTCTCTCGCTGGTCGAGGCAGTACATCGTGGACTCGAGAGGAATCTGCGATTACTTGCTTCACGAACGCGCATTGAAGCAGCAGCAGGAGAGACTGGCTCCGCACAGGCGGCACGGTTACCGCAAATCGGATTTCAGGCAAGCCAGCAGGTGATTGATGCAGACAGGGCAGATGCCAGCAATGGCCGCGCACCTGAATATCAAACATTCGTCGCCGTTTCGCTTCAACAACTGATCTACTCTGACGACCTGGCCGCGGCCTATCAGATCAGAACCATTCTGGAAGATGCGGCCGGGGATGAGTATGAGGCAAGGCTGCAAGACACTGTTCTGGATGTTGCCATATCTTATCTCTCCGTTCTTCGTACCGATTCATTGGTGGCTGTATTCAAAGATGACTTGAAGCTAACGGTGTCCAATCTTGAGCGGGCGAATATCAGGTTGAGTTTCGGTGTCGCGAACAAGTCTGAAGTCTATCGTTGGGAAACCAGATTGGCATCCAGCAATGGGCAACTGGTTACCGCTATCGCCAGTGCCGAGTCTGCGCGGGTGCGTCTTAATAAAGTGCTG
>CAZAZB010000044.1:0-2201 GCA_964489485.1 uncultured Pseudomonadales bacterium
GCATACATGTACGCATCAGTTCACCAAAGTTCTACCGCGTGCTCACCCGATCTCCCTAATTGACCAGGGTCATCCTGCAAAATGACCAATTCCTTCGCGAAACCTTCGAGCGCATCAAGAAACTGCTGCAAATCATCAGGAGGTGTCTCTGAGTCTGCAAAGGCTGCCTGATAAATCGCAGGATAGATTTCTGCCGGTACGACCAGACCCAAATTACTGAGCTCCAGGGACCATTCTCTTAGATATTGGCTCTTGATTTTTACGCTGCCAACATTTGTTCCCGTTGCCTGATAGAAGTCCTCTCTTGGGCTCGCAGAAGCCGGAAGCATCAGAAATGCTAATAGCGCTGGAATCAAGAGGGTGAGTACTAAGCGTTTTCTAAACATAGGCCGGCGATTCGATGCATTCTGCAATTCAATAGAACGGGCAGTGTAATCGATTTGTGTCAGAATTGGAGGTGGCTCAGATGGCCTTAAGTTTTGGCCCGAATGAAGGCCATCAATGCACCAGTCGAGGTATCATTAGGGCTACCGATTCGATTGTTGACCTCATGGCCAGCGCCTCCAATGCCCGGTATCATAATTGTGTCGATGTTTGAATCGCTCAATTTTTTTGCAAAGGACCCTGCTTGACGTTTCGCCTGCTCATCATCAACGCTATATAGAATGGCGAAGCCAGGAATATTGCTGCCCTTTTTTACATGAAAAATAGGCGATGACTGACGCCACACATCTTCATCCTTACCAAATATCAAACCATGCTGGCGTCTTTCTATAAAGCTACCAAGTTCATCCATCAGTCGGTTGATATCAAAACTTGAGGTATCAATAGCAACGATACCCGCCAAATCTCCCAAAGATAACCCCACCAACTTCATATAGTTCCCGTTGGTCCCTACCAGAGACACTAGATGCGCTCCGGCTGCATGACCCATAAGAATAATCTTATTACCATCCATGCCATAGGTTTCAGCATTGTCTCTTACCCATTTAACGACGGTGACGATATCTTCAGCCTGATCAAAGATTTGATAGTCCCATCGGAGACGATAATTCATACTGACAAATGCGATGCCCTGGGAAAGGAAGAATTCCGGCTTCAATCCAACATCTTTCTTATCCCCAAAAGCCCAACCACCGCCATGTACAAATATTACAACAGGGAGTTTACGCCGGGTATTCTGCCAATAGACATCCAGCGACTGCAGGTCCTTGTCGTAATCAGTAGCATCGCCATAGTAGATGTTACTGGTCGTCTTAAACGGTGCCTGTTCATTGCCTGCAACACGATCAGCAGCATAGGAATAGACATTGCAAAAAAGCAGACCGACGAGTCCACCTGCTAAATAAATAATCCTTCTCATTGTTGTTAGGTCCACCTTTGCTGACAAACTGTTCGCCTGATCTCTGTCAGGTCTGGTCAGGTCATTATTTAAGCCAGTTTGGCCGCTAAAGGCAACACAAATCAGGTTTTCCCAGGCGATTCAATTCAAGCTCTGACCCCATATTAATGATGGTGAAGGTGGCTGGAAAGGTGATAGAGAGAGCGACCGGGTTAATCTTCAGGAAAGAAAAAGGCTACCGAAGTAGCCTTTAATTTGAAGCGGTGCTTGGTACTTGGTACTTGTTACGGGTACTTGCTACTGGTACTGCTTCAGTTCTTCTCGAGCGATGACTCGGCGATGAACTTCGTCTGGACCGTCTGCAAGACGCAGCGTACGTTGTGAAGTCCACATGCCTGCTAATGGAGTATCCTGCGAGACTCCAAGGGCACCATGAATCTGAATGGCACGGTCAATAACCTTGAGGGTCATATTGGGTACGGCGACCTTAATCGCAGATATATACTTGCGTGCTTCTTTGTTCCCCAGTGTGTCCATCATATGGGCAGCTTTAAGAACAGCAAGACGACACATATCCAATTCGATTCGCGAATCAGCAATGACATCGTAATTCCCGCCCAATTCGGCGAGCGTTTTGCCAAAGGCAGTTCTCGACAGAGCGCGACGACAAAGCAACTCAAGCGCCCTTTCTGCAACGCCGATAGAACGCATACAATGGTGGATACGGCCTGGTCCCAATCGCCCCTGAGAAATTTCAAATCCCCGGCCTTCACCCAGGATGATGTTTTCTTTTGGCACACGGACATCTTCGAATTTGATATGCATGTGCCCGTGGGGTGCGTCATCTTTTCCAAATACA